>JANQQS010000172.1 GCA_028284955.1 Myxococcota bacterium
CGTCGCGTAGCCATGGGGCGGCCGCGAAGCGGCCGGCGGCGGGGGGGGGCCCCCGCGGAATCGTATTCCGTGGGGGGAGGGGCTGCGGCCAGCCCCTCCAGACAACAGCGGCCAGCCCCTCCAGACAACAATTGCCTACGTCCTCCTCGCAACTCGGGCGCGGCGTCGCTTGGTGGCTTCATGCGCACGCTGCTTGTCTTCTTCGGTTTCGAGCGACAGTTCCGGGACCGCGGTTGGCTTTCCGTGCTGGTCCACGTTGACGAACGTAAACAGTGACTCGCTGGCCAGGATCCGGGACATGTCGTTGAGTTCTTCGCGCTCCACCCGCACGCAAATCTCAAGAGAAGTACGAAACACAGCGTTGACTCGTCCCTCCAGTACCACCACGTCGCCGACGCGTACTGGGGCGACGAACTCGAGGTCGTCCACCGATGCGGTCACCGCAACTTGCCCGCAATGACGCTGTGCAGTCACCGCTGCGCAGATATCCATCCAGCCCATCACGGTTCCCCCGAACGCTGTGCCCAGGGCGTTCGCGTGCTGAGGCAAAACAATTTCGGTCATTCTCGTTTGAGAGAACCGCGGGGAGCGTGCGTGCGAATCGAGAGACAATGAGCCGCCACCATATCGCGAGCCCATCATAAGCCCCAAGCGCTTTCTCGGAGTCTTGCCTACCTACCCCGGCATTCCCTCTCATCGACGTCGAACGCGGAAATCCAGTTTCCTGCGCCCCTCGAGCACGCTCCGTCAGTCGACCCAAAACTGTCGCCGGGCACACACTTTCCATTGCACCAGCCACAGCCATCTATATCGCAACCGAGGCAGGTTGTTGCGGTGCACGACGGACTTCCCCCCTGCCGTTGGCACACCCCTGAAAAACAGTCGAGACCGGACGAGCAACCGGTTGCGGTGGGACAACACGGCGCGCCTTCGGTGCCGCATGTGCGGCAGGTACCCCCCATGCACCCAAGCAACGTCGAGCCGGAACTTCCGCAGACGTCCCCAGCGCAACATTTGGCACCTTCCGTGTTGCATGTGTCGCCAGTAGTATCGTTGTTGCATCCGATGCCCACGCACGGACCGTTGTCCGTGCACAAACCCGTCGTCGAATCGCATCGCGAATTGCTTCCGCAACATTCCGCGTTGGACCGGCATGCACCGCCTTCGGGCACGCAACAAGCGCCCCCTTGGCAATCAAAGCCCGCGCAGCAATCGGTCTTGTCCGAACAGCTTGGTCCCCCTAGACGGCCGCAGCAGGTGCTTCGCTCGCATATGAGACCAGACCGCAGACATTCTTCTTGGTTGCCGCTCGACGGACAGCACATCATGCCGATCTCGCCGCAGCCGTTTGTTGCGCCGGATGGCGTCTGAGGGCAGCCGGTGCCTGTGATGACGAGCCCCAAAGCGATCAAACCCAAAACTACGCACCGATTCATGTGTGATGAGGATAGGCGGCGGGGGATGGAGTAGCGAACCATGGCTGTCTCCTGTGCAAACAATGGTCCATGCTCCAGTAGACATGAACGATCAACAATTACAGAGAGATAGGTTGTGGTACAGAAACGCGATCGTGATCGGTTGACCCTGGTCGTCACACCTCAGACAGGTCTCCAAGCCCCACATCACAGGCCAGTTTGCGGATTCGACAGTTGACATCAGCGGCTAGATGACCAGGATTCTGCCCCATGAATCCTCGGCACAAATCTCAGCTCCGAAGACACGTTTCGCGCACCGTAATACATGCTCGGCTGATTGGGCCGTTCGGCGCGACGACGCGTGTCGTCGCCACGATGTTTCTCCTCGGGCTTGCGTCCGGGGTGCTCGCTGGCTGCGGCAAAAGCTCGCCAAGCTCCTCTTCTACGGGGCAATCGACCTCGACGGGCAGCGAGATCGCGCAAATGAGCGGTCCTGTTCGTGTCGAAACGGGATCGCTCGACGCTGCCCTCGCTGGCGCCCACCGCAGCGACGATCATCGGGAGCGCGATCGCCATCGCCACCCCAAGGAAACGCTATCCTTCTTTGGCCTCGAGCCGACCATGCACGTGATCGAAATCTGGCCCGGCGGCGGATGGTATACCGAAGTCCTGGCACCGATCCTACGAGACCACGGGAAGCTCACCGTAGCGACCACCGACCCTGAGTCCGAGGGCTATCGCGGCCGTTTCGCGCGCGATTTCGCGGCGAAGCTTGCGGCCGCCCCCGGCGTGTACGATCAGGTAGACACGGTGGTTCTTCAGCCGCCGGAAAAACTTGCGTTAGGCGCCGACAGCAGCGCCGACATGGTGCTGACCTTTCGCAGCACGCACAGCTGGATGATGGACAATACGCATGAAGCTGCGTACCGAGCGTTCTTTGCGGTCCTTAAGCCTGGAGGAATTCTGGGCGTGGTTCAGCATCGTGATCGGGAAGGTGCGACGCCGCCCATCGAACAGAGGCGCGGCTATGTGCCGCAGGCGTTCGTTGTTGAGCTGGCCAAGAAGGTGGGTTTCGAGCTCGTCGAAAGCTCTGAAATTAACGCCAACCCGAAAGACACCAAAGACCATCCAGACCATGTGTGGTCGCTGCCGCCAAGCCTTCGCGGCAAAGCGGAGGACAAATCGAAGTACATCGAAATCGGCGAAAGCGACCGCATGACGCTGAAGTTCAGAAAACCCTGAAGTTCGGAAAACCCTGAAGTTCGGAAAACAGGCGGGCTCGGAAGTTCAAAACCAAGCGGATCAGAGCAGCGGTCTGGACCAATCGCCGCTCTGAGATCTAGAGCAGCTTACAAAGACGAATCCGAATCGGTTTCGGTTCTCGACTCTGAGCCAATCGACGCGCTACCAGATTCGGAATCAGCCTGTCGCTGCTTGTCTTTGTGCGGATTCAGCACCATCTTCAGCACCTGGCTAGGTTTGAACGTCAACACTCGTCGCGCGCTGATCGGGATTGGTGCGCCGGTTTGGGGGTTTCGTCCGATGCGCTGCTTTTTGTCTCGGACGACAAAATTGCCGAACCCTGAGATCTTGATCTTGTCGCCTCCAGCGAGGACTTCTTTCATGGTGTCGAATACTGCTTCCACAATCTCGGCAGCTTCTTTCTTCGAGAATCCACCCACCTTTTCATACACGGCATCGATGATTTCGGCTTTGGTCATCGAGGTCCTTCCCGTCAATCCCGACCAGGATGCAACCATGAATCGTGGCAGATTTCAAGACGTTGCGCGTTCAAGGAGCTCGGTCGAGTGATTTTGTGGCGGTTGGTGAGCCCGATTACATCCGCTGGGCGGATCCACGAAAACGCGAAGCGTCCCCGCCGCCTGGATCAACGTACCGTAGCCGCGAACTCTGATTTCGCCGCGTGCACGAGTCGCTGGTGAACTTCATCGACTTTCTTGTCGGTGAGCGTTGCTTCGGCGTCGCGGTATACCAAACGAAACGCAAGGCTTTGATGTCCATCCGGAACTGGCGAGCCGAGGTAGCGGTCGAACACCGTGACCGTTTCCACCAGTCCGTCTGAGTGAGCGCGCAGGAACTCGGCGACGTGGCCCGCGGTCTGCGCGTCGCGCACGACCAGCGCCAGGTCTCGTGTGACCGACGGAAAGCGAGGAAGCGGGCGGGCTTGGGGCAAGTCGCTTTGTGATTGGGCAAGCATCAGCTCGCTCAGCGACACCTCGGCGTATACCGGACGCCCATTCACTCCGAGAGCTTCCGACACCGCCGGGTGGAGCTCACCGACCGCGCCCACTGTGCGACGCACAACAGTGATCTCGGCTCTGCGTTTGGGATGCAGCCACGGGGCTGCGGTATCGAGCGAGTCGCTCAAACGAAAATCAGCTTGAAAGCCGGTGGCGATGCGAACGAGCCGTTCCAGAATCCCCTTTGCGTCGTAGAAATCATAGTCGTCTGCGTTTCCGATCCACGTCGGCCGCAAGCCGGCCACGATGAATGCAAATGTTGCCTGTTCGTCCGGCAGCGCTTTGCTCGATCGCGTGTCGTTCGGCGATTCGCGTGAGGGGTGAAACGTTCGGCCGAGTTCAAACAGCGCGACGCTTTCGACCTGCCTGCGTTGCGCGCGGGCGGTGGCAGCGGCGAGACCGGGGAGCAGCGATGTGCGCATGACCGATCGTTCTTCCGATAGAGCGTTTTCAAGGGTCACGGCTTCGGTGGGAGCTCGAGCGGCTTCGAGCTCTGAAGCGGACACAAAGGCGTAGCTGATGACTTCATGAAGCCCCAAAGCGGCGGCGGTTTCCCGTGCGGTTCGTTCGAAGGCGATGGCGGGTGGCGTGGCGGCTCGGGGACGCACGCGCGGAATCACGGTGGGGATTCGATCGTAGCCGTGAATGCGGCACACCTCTTCTATCAAGTCCACCTCTCGACCCAAATCGGGGCGCCAAGAGGGCGCTTCGATGCTCCAGGAGCGGTGCGCTGCGTTTTTCCCAGGAGCCGTCTCATCGGTTTGGATTTGACACCCGATGCCTTCAAGAATGCGGCGGGAGGTGGCTTCCGGCACCTTCGTTCCGATCAGCGCAGACATGCGTTCGGGGCGCAAGCTGATGGTCGTCGGTGATCTCTTTTGTGCGACGACGTCGAGGCCAAAACGGACAACGTGTCCGTTCCCTAGTTCGGCGAGAAGACTAGTTGCTCGTGCCAGCACGTGGGGAATCGCTTGAGGGTCCATTCCCCGCTCGAAGCGGTGACTCGCGTCCGTGTGTAGTCCGAGTCGCCGAGACGTACGCCGGATTCCTCGCGGTTCAAAGTATGCACATTCCACGAGCACGTGGCGTGTGTCGTCGCGGATCTCCGTATTGGCCCCCCCCATGATGCCCGCGATCGCGGCGGGGCCCTCCGCGTCACAGATCACCAAGTCATCGGGTTCGAGCGCACGCTGTGTTTCGTCCAGCGTGGTCAGCGATTCACCGGGGCGCGCCCGTCGTACCACGATTTGGCCGCCGCGCAGCGAAGCTAGATCGAAACCGTGAATCGGATGACCGGTTTCGAGCAGCACCAAGTTCGTTGCGTCCACCAGATTGGAACGGGCGCGCAGGCCGAGGATGTGCAGGCGATAGCGGAGCCAAAAGGGCGAAGGCGCCACGTTCAGACCGAGAACGACGGTCGCGCCGTAGCGAGGGCATCGTTCGCCATCCTCAATGGTTACGCCGACCGACCTTGGCACCTCGGCGCCATCGATGGCGGACAAAGTAGGCTCGCCGGGGCTTTCTTTTTGGTAAAGCGTGGTTGTATCGAAGCGTGCGGCGCCGTCCGAGACGAACTCACCTTCCGTGAAGCGTGTGGGTCGTTGGAGCGCTTGTCGTTCAAACGGACGTTCGAAAAGCAGCGCCAGTTCACGTGCCAATCCGACGTGGCCGAGACAGTCAGGTCGATTGGGGGTGAGGCCGATTTCCAACACCGTGTCGCGCAGCCCCAGTGCATCCGCCGCCATCGTGCCGACCTTCGATCCCTCAGGGACCACAAGGATGCCGCCGTCGTCTGTACCCACGTCGAGCTCGACTTCGCTGCACAACATGCCCCGCGACTCGACGCCACCAATCGTTTTTGGGGTCACCGTCAAACCGCCCGGAAGGGACGCGCCGAGGCCCGCGAGAATCACTTTCCCGCCCGCGCTGGGTACGTTGGGCGCGCCGCATACGATTTCGCGTGGTTCGCGGCCGTCGTCGACTGCGACGAGTGAAAGCCGCTCGCGGCTTGGATGGGGGCGAACACCTCGGACCTCCGCGATGACCACTTGATCGCCGAGAACTCCGCGTGGTTCGAGTCGTTCTACCTCGAGGCCTGCTCCGGTGAGCCGGGCGGCGCATTCATCAGCGTCTGCGTCGACGCCGGAGAGTTCACAAAGCCATTTGTGGGAAGCTCGCATATTCGGCTCGGGATCGTGGGGGCCTAGAACGACGAAAGAAAGCGAATGTCGTTTTCGTAGAGGAGCTTGATGTTGGGAACGCCGTACTTGATCATGGCAATGCGGTCGATGCCGAGTCCAAAGGCGAACCCAGTATATCGTTCGGGATCGTAACCGACGTGCTCAAACACCACGGGGTGGACCATTCCGCATCCTAGAATCTCGATCCAGCCGGAGCTCTTGCACGGCGAACACCCGGAGCGCTCGCCGCCGGCCCAGGGTCTGCAGAATGTGCATCCCATGTCGACTTCGCCTCCCGGCTCCACGAATGGAAAATAGCTGGGCCGAAAACGAACCGGAACGTCTTCGCCGAACGTTCGTTGAATGAAGAGTGTGAGCACGCCCTTGAGGTCTGCGAAGCTTACGCCTTCGTCTACAAGGAGCCCTTCGATCTGAAAAAACATCGGTGAATGGGTTGCGTCGTCGTCGCGACGATAGACTGCGCCGGGAGCCACGATAGCGAGCGGCGGCTGAGTTTGCTCCATGGTCCGCACCTGAATGGTCGAGGTATGGGTGCGCAACAGGGGGCGTTGAGCTTGTCGCTCGATCGGCTGATCGGTGTGGACGTAGAACGTGTCCTGCATGTCGGTCGCAGGATGGTCGGGAGGAAATCCCAGTTTATCGAAACAGTTTTCGTGCAAATCGATTTCCGGACCGTCTGCGACGTCGAACCCTAGCGCCCGAAATACATCAAGGAGCTCGTATCGAACGCGGGAGATGGCGTGCAGGCGGCCAGCTCGCGCGCCGCGACCGGGCAATGTGACATCGAGCGCGGGCCCAGAAAGCTCCGCCTGTCGAGCCGCGGCGAATAGCTGTTTGAGGGCCTGCTCGAATCGCTGCGTGACGTCATGCTTGAGACGATTGGCGCGTTTTCCGAACTCTCGCCGGCGCTCCGCGGGGACGTCGCGCATCAATTTCATGAGCGCGGTGAGCGTCCCTTGCGGGCCGACGATCTTGGCATTTTCTTCACGCAGCGCGTGTTCGTCGCCAGCGCTGGCGAAAGCGGCTTCGTAGGTCTGCGCTACCTGAGCGAGCCCTTGCTCCAACTGACCAACCGGGTCGCCCATACGCGAGCTTCCTAGCGTTTGGCCGCGTCGACTACTGCTTTGAAGCCACCCGGGTCCTGAAACGCAAGCTCGGCTAGAATCTTCCGGTCGAGACCAATGCCCGCCTTCTTGAGCCTGGCGATGAACTTACTGTAGCTCAGACCGTGGGTTCGCACGGCGGCGTTGATACGGGCGATCCAAAGCCGACGAAACTCGCGTTTCTTCTGGCGCCGATGCCGATACGCATCTTCCCAGCTGTTGTGCACCTGCTCGATGGCCGAACGGAACTGTCGACTGCGCGCGCCGTAGTTGCCGCGGGCGATCTTTAGAATCTTCTTGCGTCGTCGTCGGGCTTTGAAGCCTCTTCGCGCTCTCGGCATGACGTCCTCGCTCCTTATTTATAGGGAATGAGCCGACGGATACGTGGCTCGTCTACGGGGTCCACCATGTCGTTCTTGCGGAGTCGGCGCATACGGTTCGATGGTTTGCCGACCATCATGTGCTGCTTACCCGCCTTTGAGCGACGAATGCGGCCGCTTCCTGTCACTTCGAAGCGCTTTGCCGCCGCGCGCTTTGTCTTCATTTTCGGCATGTCGACCTCTCTTCGGGCCGCGGCCTTGAACACCATCGTCCAAGGCAAGCGAACCAAGCTCGAAACCAGCGAAACCGCGGCGCCGAGCGGAGGCCGAGGGTGTAGGCCCCCAATCAAACCAGGTCAAGTGGTTCCAGCGAAAAGACACCACCCCACAAGAGTGACCATCTCGTTCAGAGCCCGCTCACATGACTCCTCCCAGACCAGAGCAGTCGCCGACGCGTTATTGCAGTTCTCGTAGCATCGTTCAGCTGAGGGCCTTTCACTGATCGAGAGGCCCAAACGCGCCCCATCGAGCGACGGAATTTTGCTTTGAGCGCGAGCGCCCCGGCAGCGCAGCCCGGATGACGCACTCCAGTGCTTCGTCCGGGCGAGCAGGGGAGGTAAGCCGCGCTCAGAGCAAAAGGCCGCCGCTCGAGCCTATTTGCGTTGGCGAGGGGCTAGAACGGCCGTCATCGCTCGCCCTTCGAGCCGTCCGGCTTGCTCGATCACCGCGAGGTCTTCTACCGCTTCCACGATCGCGTCGATTTGGCGCTGCGCGGTTTCCGGATGGGTGATTTCCCGGCCGCGGAAGCGAACCGTGAGCTTCACTTTATTGCCGTCCTCCAAAAACCGCCGCACGTGCTTGGTCTTGAAGTTGATGTCGTGGTCGTCGGTTTTGGGCCGCAGTTTGATTTCTTTGAGCTCAATCTGCGATTGGCGTTTCCGTGCCTCGTTTTGCTTCTTCTTCTCTTCGTACTTGAAGCGGCCGTAGTCCATGATCTTGCAGACCGGCGGCTGAGCTTTGGGGTTCACCTCCACCAAATCGAGGTCTCGGTCGCGCGCCAATTGCTTGGCTTCATGGGTTTCGAGTACGCCGAGCATTTCGCCGTCCGGGCCGATCACCCTCACTTCGGGGACGCGGATGCGATCGTTGATGCGGGGACCAAAGTTTCGGTGGCGGTCGCGTGGGTCGATACGGGGTCTGGCGATGACGGATCCTCCGGTGAGAGTCGAGCGGTGAAACGATGTACTATATCAAAACGTAGAACAACCCGCGCGTGTGCGCGCTGTCCATACGTTATAAACGGCGTTCAAAGAAATCTCTCGTGGAGATAGAGTCATTTGCGGGTACGGGTGCATGCGCAAATCAAGACATGCGCGCCGAGGGGGGCAGCGCTTCCGCCTTCAGACGGTCGATGACGTTTTGGACCGAAATAAGGCCAAAATCCTCTTGGGTGTCTCTTGAGCGCAGCGCGATTCCGTGTTCCTCCATCTCGCGGCCTCCAATAATGCCGAGATACGGAACGCGCAAGAGGCGGGCACTTCGAATTTTCGCTCCCAATTTGTCTCCACTGAGGTTTGTGGTCACCCGAAGGCCTGCATCCACGAGCTCTTGTTCGACCGATTTCGCGTATTCGTTGAACTTTTCGCTCACCGTGAGCAGGGTGATTTGCTCCGGGGCAAGCCACATCGGAAACGCGCCTCCGACGTGCTCGATGAGCACTGCGAAAAAGCGCTCGACTGAACCCAAGATGGCACGGTGGAGCAGCACCGGGCGATGCGTCTGGTTGTCCTCGGCGATGTAGGTGAGGTTGAAGCGTTCGGGCAGATTAAAATCGGCCTGAATGGTGCCTAGCTGCCACGGGCGACCGATGGCGTCGCGCAAATGGAACTCGATTTTGGGCCCGTAGAACGCCCCTTCGCCTTCGGCAATCTCGTACTCGAGCCCTTTGCTCCGCACGGCTTGTTCGAGCGCCGCTTCCGACTTGTCCCAGACGTCGTCTGCGCCCAAACGCTCTTCGGGCCGGGTGGCGATAACGATACGCGCGTCGGTGAACCCGAAGTCCCGGTACGCGTGAAATACCAGATCCAAGAACTCCCCGATTTCCTCTTCCATCTGGTCCAGGGTGCAAAAGATATGGCCGTCGTCTTGCGAGAACGTGCGCACTCGAGTCAATCCCTGGACAACGCCGCTGCGCTCGTACCGATGAAGCCGCCCGAAGTCGGCCATGCGCAGCGGAAGCTCGCGGTAGCTGCGTCGCGTCATGCCAAAGATCAAGCAATGGCTCGGGCAGTTCATGGGTTTGACCCCGTACCGAATCCCCGACACCAGGCGGTCGCGGCAGGCGGCGGCATCCTGTGGCGGCTCCTTCACCAGCGATGCGGATACTTTCTCGAGGTCTTCTACCGTTGCGGCCAGAAACATGTTCTCAGCGTATGCCGGAAGGTGACCCGAGGTGTGGAAGAGCTCGTCGTCGAATATTTGCGGGGTGATGACTTCGTCGTAGTCATACTGTCGGTACAGCTCCCGCACGTAGTCGACGAGCCTATTGTAGACGGCGGCGCCGCGCGGAAGGAAAAACGGAGACGCGGGCGCGAGCGGGTGAAACCCAATGAGATTCAGTTCTTTGCCCAGTTTGCGGTGGTCTCGTTTTTTTGCTTCTTCAAGGCTCTTGAGATGGGCGCGCAGCGCCTTTTCGCTCGAAAACGCGGTGCCGTAGATGCGTTGCAGCATGGGGTTGCGCTCGTCCCCGCGCCAATAGGCTCCCGCCACGCTGGTGAGTTTCACGGCCTTCAAAAACCGCGTCGAAGGAACATGTGGCCCTTCGCAGAGATCCACCCATTCGCCGTGTCGATACACCGATATAGGACCCGCGAGCCGTTCCAAGTGCTCCAGTTTGTACGTTTCTCCGAGCTCCGAAAGGATTTCTCGAGCTTGCTCTCGGGAGACTTCCTCACGGCGGAACGGGGAGTCCGCTTCGATAATCTCCGCCATCTTGGCTTCGATGGCGCGTAGGTCCTCGTCGTTGAACTTCCCGTCTGGTCGATCGTAATCGTAGTAGAAGCCGCCTTCGATCGCGGGACCGAATGCAACTTTCGTCCCTGGAAAAAGACGCTGAACGGCATCGGCCATGACGTGGGCACTCGAATGTCGGATGATTGCCAGCGCGTCGGGATGGCTCGCATCGATCGGCTCGACGGTCGCGAATCCTTCGGGAAGGGGGGTGTGCAGATCCACAACCGCGCCGTCTACGCGGGCCGCGGCGACACGGGGAGACAATGCGCCCGCCTCCTCCATTGCGTCGCGCGCGGTCTTACGCTGGCGTTCCGAGTCCATCAGGTACAAAACCTGCCATTCTTTAGCCGATTCGCCAGAAGAGAATTTGTAGGCACGGGCGGGATTGAACCGCCGACCCCTACCGTGTCAAGGTAGTGCTCTCCCACTGAGCTACGTGCCTTCGCAGAAAGGAGCCTTTGAGGAAAGGCGCCGTTGAAGAAAGCGGGGGTAGCGCCGGGGTAGAGAAGTGTCAAGGATCCATCCCGCTTGTTCCGGAGGCCGTGGGAAGGGAGGTTTTTGCGGCCGCTTTGCATTGCCGGGGCGCTGCTGATAAGCCGAGCGCCGCTATGCAGGCGGATGACACGTCGGACGATCCGCTGGGGCGGCCGCTGCCCTCGGTGAACATGCCGCTCCTTCGGCCGGAGCGCCGGGCCAGCCGAGCCAAAGGCGTGGCCGTGTTCTGTGCGGCCGGCGTCGTGGGGGTGGTTGTCCTCGCATTTGCACTGGGATGGCCAATCGGTGGAAAACGCGGGGATTCCGAGCGCCCCGCCCGGTCTACAAACGCAACGGGGGCTTCGCCGGAGCAATCGAAATCGGAGCGAGAATCATCGGACGTCGGCTCTTCCGGCGGCGGTTCGTCGACATCTGGTTCGGCAGCCGGCTCGCAACAGGCGCTGGACCCGTCCTCCGGCGCCGATTCCACGGCAGCGACTCGGGTGGAGTCGCGTTTTGGCCAAGCGCGCGGGTTCCGCAGCGCACTACAGCAGGCCGGAACGGGCCTCGAAGAATGCGTTGAACTCGAGCAGGCGCTGACCAAGGTGATGGATTTTCGGAGGTGCCGGCCCACCGACCGCTTGGTGTTTGAGCGCAGTCAGAGCGGCACACTGATCGGATTCGAATACCACAACAGCCCGATCGAGTACGTCCGGGTCGAGCGTGGTCCGGGAGGGAAGCTCAAGGGAAAGCGCGTCAAAGTTCCTACTCGGGTGGTCCGTATCGCTCGGGGAGGGATGGTTCGCAGTTCGCTGGGCGATGCGCTCGAAAAGGTCGGGCTCCGGCGTGCGTTGGTGGCGTTGATCATCGAAGCGTTCGACGGTCGGGTAAACTTTTCCACCGAAGCGCGTGCGGGGGATACGTTTCGGGTAGTGGTTGACGAGCTCCACCTGAACGGTGAGTTTTTGCGCTACGGCACGGTGCACGCGCTGGAATACAGAGGTCAGCGTTCCGGGACGCTGCGGGCGTTTCAGTACGCTCCCAAACGAGATGCGCTCGATTTTTACGACGAGACCGGCCGGGCTCTCCAGGGGGGATGGATTCGTACTCCATTGAGGTACGATCGAATTTCCTCCCGCTTCGATCTCCGGCGACGGCATCCTATCCTCAAACGCATCGTCCCTCACAATGGGGTGGACTACGCGGCGGGCACCGGGACCCAGGTGTGGGCCGCAGCGGCCGGCAAAGTGACGTTCGCGGGGCGAAAGGGTGCGAATGGGAACTTGGTGTCGATTCGACACGCCGGAGGTTACGAAACGTTCTACGCCCATCTGCACCGGATCAATCGCGGAATTCGCCCCGGGGCAAAGGTGACCCAGCGTCAACCCATCGGGGCGGTAGGCTCCACGGGGCGTTCGACGGGCCCTCATCTCCATTTCGGGCTCAAAAAGCATGGCCGCTTTGTGGACCCGCTCAAGGTGCTCCACGGACCGGGGCGACCGATGCATGCGTCGTTTCTCCCCAAGTATCGCGCGCGGGTTCGCAAGCTCAAAAAAGAACTGGCCGGCATTCACGTCGACGCCTCGTCGCCGGTGATCGGGGGACCCATGGCGGGATCGCCCGCCGCTGGCGACCCCTCAGATGAGGGTGCGCACGTCGACGCGCCCATGGATTGAGTCAGGATGACGCGACTCGCACCGATTCGGCCAGCGCTCGTCACCGGACTGGTCGCGGTGTGTTGCGGTTTTGTCCTGAGCGGTCTTACCTCGTTTGGTATTTGGGACCCGTCCGAGTTGGAAATCGCCGATGCAGCGCGGGAATCGCTGCAGGACGCGCGCGACTTATTTTCCCGTCCACCAGTGGGTCTGTGGCTCGTTCACTGGGGTTTTCGGTGGTTTGGGATTCACGAGGCGGGGGGGCGTCTTCCGCTCGCCCTTTTTGGCTGCGTCGCGGTTCTCGCAGGGTTTGTGCTCGCATGGCGATACGCTGGATTGCGGGCGGGTGTGTACACTGCAGTGATTGCGGCCACGAGCCCGCTTCTTCTATTCAATGCGCGCCATCTCCGTGGAGAGGCTCCCGCGATGGCCGCTCAAGCGCTGCTTGCGCTCGCGGCTTTTGGTTGCGTCTGGGATGCGCGAAGAGCTTCGGATGCGAGCCCGGCGAATTGGTCGCTCGGAGGACCGGCCCTGTGGTTTGGCGGGGTGCTTGCGGCCAGCGCGCTTTCTGCGGGAACAGGCGGCGTGTTGCTCGGGGTGCTTCCGCCGCTGATCGCGGTTGCGCTGGTGGCCGGGCTGCTTGGTCAACTCAGGCCGCATGCGCGAAACGCAGGGGCGTGGTTCATTGCGGGGTTTGCAGTATTGCTGGTCGCTTCGGTTGGTGTCGCGATCCTCGCTGACTACGCAGAGTTTCGGATTTGGCTTGGTGGCGCGCCGCGAGGCGGGGAACCGCCAACGTTTGACGACGTATTCGAGCACGTGTTTCACGCCTTCGCACCGTGGTCGGCACTTGTCCCGGTCGCGTTCGGAGTGGCGCTCGCGGCGCGTGGCGACGCTGCCTCGGCCGAAACCCGCGAAGAACGCCCAGCCAGGCTCGCCACTGCCCCCGCGTTGGGCCTGACCCTCGTTCTCTGGGCGTTCCTGGGGTACGGCGCCCTGACCCTCTTCCTGTCGCGCTACGGCTCAGCCACGTTTCATCCAGTGGTCGCGCTGGCTGCGCTCGTTGCGCTCTTTCTTGGTACGACAGAAGACACGCCCCGGAACTTCGGGGTCGCGGGTGTGGTCAGTCTACTCTTCGTGGGCTTGCTCGTGCGCGACTTCGCCCTCTACCCGGAGAGCCCGGCACTGGGTATTCCCCTGGACAACTTGGACGTTCCCGAGACGTTTAATCCGCGACGCGCGTGGGCCGTTGCCTTGGGAAGTTTTGGTCTGTGCACGCTGCTCGGGATGGCGTTCGGTGCGCCACGAGCTCGGCCGGATATGCTCGCGCCGTACCGCTGGATGCTTGCTCAGTGGCAATCTGGGTGGGGCGCGCGTGCGTGGATCAGCCTGTTCGGCCTGGTGCTCGCGCTATTTCTGGTGCTCGGCGGGATCGCGGTCGCGTTTGGAACTGCGCTGCCGGTCAGCACGATCCTCGTGCGGGTGATGCGGTGGATGGGGATACTGCCGTTCGCGGCAGCGGCGTGCGTTGCCGCGGTACAGTGGTCAGCTTTTGTATGGGGCAAGCTCGGTCGGTGGCGCATGGTGCCGGTGGTGCTCGCCGGAGCGGCTACTGGAGCCTACGCCTCGCTCGGGTTTTTTCCGGCTCTGAGCGACCATTTTAGTCCTCGCCGAGTCTACGAGACATTTCTCGACGAGCATCGCCCGGGCGAGCCTCTGGGGGAATACCGAGTCAGCGGTAGGGCCGCGTCGTATTATCTCGACCAAGAAACCGTTGCGCTGGCCAGCCAAACCGAAGTGGGCACGTTCCTCGCAGAAGAAGGGCGTCGCTGGGTCGTTTTCCCGTCCGCCGATCTCGCATCCGTCAACCGAATGTTTCGCCGCAAGGCCCGCCGTCACCTATTCGTTGCAGACGCCCGTAGCGCGCGACTCACCCTCGCAAGCAATCGAGCGGTGCCCGGACGCACCAATCACAATCTCCTAGCTCGCTTCGTAAGGACGGTGCCGCCGCCCGTCAGTCGCCGCGTAAACGCCGATCTCGATGGGAAAATCGAGCTGCTGGGGTATGATTTGAATCTGCCTCACGATGGTTATGTGGGCGCAGGGGAGAGCTTCCGCGTAACGTGGCATTGGCGTTGCAGAAAGCGGCTACCGGGGTCGTACAAAGTGTTTGTGCACATCGATGGGCAAGGCCAACGTCTCGGGGGCGATCACGAACCGGTAGACGAGAAGTACCCAATCCGGCTATGGGATGAAGGGGACGTGATCATCGATACCCAAGAGCTCACGGTGCCGGCAAACTTTCGTGCAGGAAACTACTACATGTTCGTCGGAATCTACGCCGGCAACCATCGGCTCAAGGTGACCCGCGGCCCTCAGGACGAATCGGATCGCGTACGCGCCGGCATATTGACGGTACGATGAGGCTCCTGGAATGATGGGGAAGCCAGTTTGGAGAAGGATGCGCCCATGACCACGACTCCCGCGGATGAAGCAGAGCGAAGAAAGTACGAACGATTCGATACGTCGATCTCGGTGGACTACACGAGCGGCGACACGTTCCTTTTTTCGTACATCCAAAACATCAGCGAGATGGGGATCTTCATTCGATCCGAGGAACCACTCCCGGTGGGGTCCATGTTGCAGCTTCGGTTCGGGCCCGAAGACAGCTCGCCACTTGAGCTAGAAGGCGAAGTGGTGTGGGTGAATCCGCTCCGACCAGACGGCGACAATCCCAACCCCGGCATGGGCGTCCGTTTTTGCGAGCTTACTCCCGAGCTTCGCGAAGACGTCGTCCGCCTGGTGCGCACAGTCGCGTATCTGCAGGCCGAAGGCGAGAACTAATTTTTTTTAGGGTCTGGCACCCAGACCCTCCCGTCGGGGTACAACCCCGCCGATTCACCCAAACTCCCCCGCCAGGATGCACGTGACCTGGATACGTGGGGTTGAAATTGCCGGGGCCCCGCCGCGTTGCGGTGGGGCGGCCGCGAACGCGGCCGGCGGCGGGAGGGGGGACCCGGTCGGGTCGTACCCGACTGGGGGGAGGGGCTGCGGCCAGCCCCTCCGGAGAAACACAGCGCACCCAGACCCTCTCGTCGGGGTACAACCCCGCCGATTCACCCAAGCTGCTGTTTTTTTAGGGTCTGGCACCCAGACCCTCTGGCTGGGATACCATCCCAGCCATTCACCCAAACTCCCCCGCCAGGCTGTGTTTTCTGAGGGTCTGGCACCCAGACCCTCTCGTCGGGGTACAACCCCGCCGATTCACCCAAGCTCCCCCGCCAGGAGGCACGT
>JANQQS010000199.1 GCA_028284955.1 Myxococcota bacterium
ATCGGTGATGCGGCCGCGGCTGTCGCTGGCCGATTCGATGGAGCCGAGTCGGTCGACGTGCAGGTAGCGAATATTCTTGGTTGCTCCGTCGCGTACGACCTGGGCGACGAGGCGACCGGCGGCGTAGATGGAGAAGATATGAGCGGTTTGTCCGCCTTGTTCCCGCCGTTCGTAGAGGCCTTTGCCGTAGTAGGCGGTGATGTCGGGCCCGCGTTTGCGTATCCGTGCGCCGTTTGGGTCGTAGTCGTACGTGGTCTCGCCGTGGCCGTCTTGGTCGATGGTGCGGGGTAGGTCGAGGGCGTTGTAGGTCACGCGCTGACCGGGCGCTTCGGTGCGGCGGCCCCGAGGGTCGTGGGCGAAGGTTTCGTCGCTCGGCGAAAAATCGATTCGCGAGGTGACGACTTGATGCGGTCTCGCGCGGTCGTGGTCAAATCTGCGCGAGACAGCCGTGCGCAGGTTGCCGCGCGCGTCGTAGGTGTAGCGTCGCGTGAGCCGTCTGCCCCAGCTCAAACCACGCAGCGTGCGTTCCGATTCGATTCGCTGACTGGTGAGCCGATGCAGGTCGTTGTAGTCGTAGGTCTCCGTGCGTCCTTGCGCGCGGTGGATGGCGCGCGTCAGGTTGGCGCCGTGGTAGGTATACTCCAGTTGCCGCGCGACCTCGTCATTGAGGTCAAGGATCTGGCTCGTTCGACCAAACGCGGTCGATGCGCGTAGAGCGTTGACAAGCTCGGGATCGGCACCGCGAAGACGAAAGTGTTTGGCTGGATTGCTGTTTTGGTGCAGCTGCTCGCGAAAGCTTCGGCGCGCTTCGCATGCGGCGGTTTGTTGCTCGATTCGCGTTTGGTCCAGGGGCGACACCAAGTCGATGGGCGCGCCGAGGTCTCCGCGAGTGATGACGCCGGGACGCGCAATGAAGTCTGGCCGGGCCAGGTCTCCGAAAAATCCTTCGCAATCTTCGCCGATGCCGTACGACACGGGCTCGGGGTCGCGTTCGATCGATGGAGTCATCTGAGTCAGCCCACGGCCCCCAAGGGTAAACTGCGGCCGGAGCGTTCCCGTCGTGATTCGGTCGGTGTGGTACCCGTTGTTGCGCGCGGTGCCTGTCGCGAGGCCATTGGCCATCTGTTCGATGGCGGGCTGTCCCGTGCCCGGGTGATAGGCCGTCGCAAGCCATAGCGTCCGGCCAGTGTTTCCATCGCGTACGCGTTTGAGGTCGCCCGTGCTGTAGTACGCAAATCGCGTGGAGAAGCGCGGGCTGCCGGCTTGTCCATCCGCTGCCGCGGGATACGTCAGCGACCGCAGGCGACCGACCGGATCGTACGTGTAGTCGAACTGCATGGTGGT
>JANQQS010000202.1 GCA_028284955.1 Myxococcota bacterium
ACAAATCGACCTCGCACGCAGACGATTCCAGTACTCCGACTTCATCGGATGGTTCAAAAAGGCTGGCTATGGCAATCAACCCATCTGATCACTGCTCTAGCTAGGGCCAGCGCACGGCTACGATCTCATAACTCCGCAAACCTGCCGGCGCGCGTACTTTGACCTCGTCTCCCACTTCGCGCGAAATCAATGCTTTGGCCACTGGGGAGGTCACCGAAATGAATCCCTGTTTCACGTCGGACTCTTCTGGGCCGACGATTCGGTAGGTGACTTGATTGCCGTTATCGAGATCTTCGAGCTCGACGATCGCGCCGAACTTTACCCGGTCGCCGCTTAGTTGCGTTGGATCAATCACCTCGGCGCGGGAAAGCTTGTCTTCGATTTCTTTGATGCGCGCTTCGCAAAGCCCCTGCTTCTCTTTCGCAGCGTGGTACTCCGCGTTTTCTTTCAAATCACCATGCTCTCGCGCCACCCCGATCTCCTGAGAAATCTTAGGCCGCTCAGCTTTGAGACGGGCAAGCTCGTCCTTGAGGGACTGATGCCCCGTCGGGGTCATGGGCACACGTTCCATAGACCGTCATAAGTAGACGGCGAAATCGCCGGGCGCAAGCGCCGAATGGAGACGAACCAATACCCAGCGACTACTGTTATTCAGCGACTACTGTTACTCAGCGACGGCCGATACCAAACAACTACGGTTGAATCGCGGCTGGAGGCGCTGTCGAGCGAAAACGAGTCCTTTGATGATACTCCTGCAAAGGACATACGCGCAGCGCCGTCTCTCGCGACGACTCGATGGCGCCAACCGCTGCCGTGGCGGCTGCCACGGTGGTGAAATACGGAATGCCGCTGAGCAACGTCTGCCGACGGAGGGAGCGACTGTCTTGAATCGATTGCGACCCCTGTGATGTATTGATCACCATCGCCACATCGCCCGCGATTAGACGGTCCAAAATGTCTGGTGAACCTTGTCCCGCCTTCGCCACGCGCTCGGCAGTCACGCCTGCTCGAGCACACGCCTGGGCGGTTCCGTCGGTCGCAAGGATCGAAAAGCCAAGGTCGACCAACCGCAGCGCGAGTTCGCACGCCGCGGGCTTGTCGTCGTCTCGAACACTGATGAACACCCGTCCGCGATCGGGCAGGCGGTTTCCGGTAGCGAGCTGCGCCTTGCCGAACGCCTCGGAGAAATCTTCTCCGATGCCCATCACTTCTCCCGTCGACCGCATCTCGGGGCCGAGGATCGTGTCCACGCCGGCAAACTTCGTAAACGGAAACACCGATTCTTTCACGCAGACATGGCGCGGAACGATCTCGCGGGTGAATCCAATATCGCTCAGCTTCGCACCCGCCATGAGTTTCGCGGCCACCTTCGCGAGAGGCACGCCAATCGCCTTGCTGATGAACGGAACCGTTCGCGACGCCCGAGGATTCACCTCGATCACATAGACCGCGCTGCCGCGCACCGCGAACTGCACGTTCATCAGCCCCACCACGCCGAGCTCGAGCGCCAACGCCCGCGTGGATGAACGAATCGTGCCGAGCACTTCGGGAGGCAACGCGTGCGCCGGGAGCACCATCGACGAGTCGCCGGAATGCACGCCTGCTTCTTCGATATGCTGCATGACACCGCCGATCACGACCCGCTGCCCATCGCATACGCCGTCAACGTCGACCTCGATGGCATCGCGCAGAAACTGGTCCACCAAGATCGTCTGCGCGGTGGCGTCTTCGAGCGCCTCGAGCGCAAGATGCATATAGCTCAGCAGTTCTTCTCGCGAGTGAACGACTTCCATCGCCCGGCCGCCCAACACATAGCTCGGCCGCACCACCACCGGGTAGCCAATGCGCTCGGCAACACGAACCGCGTCGTCGACGCCTTTCGCGATGCCTCCATCCGGTCGCCGCAGCCCCAGCTTTTCGAGAATCTCGTCGAATCGCTCGCGGTCTTCCGCGCGGTCGATGGCGTCGGCGGGCGTACCGAGCACGTTGACGCCTGCGTTCGCGAGCGGCACCGCAAGCTTGAGGGGCGTCTGCCCACCAAACTGTACGATGACTCCTTCTGGGCGCTCCACCTCGATGATGCTCATCACGTCTTCGAACGTGAGCGGTTCGAAATACAATCGGTCCGACGTGTCGTAGTCGGTGGACACAGTCTCCGGATTGCAGTTCACCATGATGGCTTCGTAGCCAAGCTCGCGAAGGGCGAACGCCGCGTGCACGCAGCAGTAGTCGAACTCGATGCCCTGACCGATTCGGTTCGGCCCGCCACCGAGAATCAAAACTTTTTTGCGGTCGGTGGGGTGCGCCTCGCTCGCCGCGCTCACATTGGTGGGGAATCCCGCGCCCGAAAAGCTCGAATACATATACGGCGTCCGGGCGACAAACTCCGCGGCGCAAGTGTCCACCCTTGAGTACGCGGGCGCGAGCTCCTCACGAGACCGATTCGCCCGCACTGCAGCGGGTTCCTCTCCGCGCAACGAAGCGATTCGCGCGTCCGAAAACCCGTATCGCTTGGCCGCATTCAGTGCTTCTGTCGAAAGCGGTTTCTCGGCTCCGCGGCGCAAGTCGTGCTCCATCTCCACAAGCTGCTGCAACTGATCCAAAAACCAAGGATCGATGCGCGTCGCCTGGTGCATCTCCTCGGTCGTCACTCCAAGCCGGAGCCCATCCATCACGTACCACAGCCGTTCCGCGAGCGGAGTGCGCACGATCTCCAGAATCGCTTGCTTGACCCGTCCGATTTCTTCGGTGCTCCAGCTCTGGGGATCGGTCTCTTCGGCTCGCGACACGATCTTGAGCGGCTCGCCTCGCTCGACCAGCCCGCGCACCTTTTCGGCGAGCTCTACGTAGTCGAGCTTAGCGAGGAGGGAGGAAACACCGTCGTGCCCCGTCTCGAGCGAACGGGTGGCTTTCTGAAGCGACTCCTTGAATGTGCGCGCCATCGACATCGCTTCGCCCACCGACTTCATTTGGGTAGTCAACCGGGGGTCTGCGCCAGGGAATTTTTCGAACGCAAAACGCGGTGCCTTAACCACGACGTAGTCGATGGTGGGCTCGAAGGCTGCGCTGGTGCCCGTAATGTCGTTGGTGAGTTCATCCAGCCGATAACCCACGGCGAGTTTGGCCGCGATCTTGGCGATGGGATAGCCCGTTGCCTTCGATGCGAGCGCGCTCGAGCGAGAGACGCGGGGGTTCATTTCGATGACCACCAGCCGCCCGGTCTCCGGGTCCACCGCGAACTGAATATTCGAACCACCCGTGTCGACCCCGATTTCCGACATCACCGCCCGCCCCGCGTTGCGCAGGCGCTGATATTCCTTGTCGGTGAGCGTCATGGCGGGCGCCACGGTGATGGAATCGCCCGTATGCACGCCCATGGGGTCCAAGTTTTCGATCGTGCAGATCACGCTGAAGTTGTCCGCGTTGTCGCGAATCACTTCGAGCTCGTATTCCTTCCAGCCGAGCACGCTTTCCTCGACCAGGCATTCGTGAACCGGGCTCTGCGAAAACGCCCACTCGATGGCCGCGCGAAACTTGGACGGCTCATACACGATTCCGCCTCCCGCACCGCCCATGGTAAGAGAGGGTCGCAAGATGATGGGGAAGCCGATCTCTTTTGCCGCCTCGTCCGCGTCTTCGACCGTCCGCACGGTACGGGCGCGAGGGCATTCGAGCCCAATCCGGGCCATCGCTTGCTTGAACTGCTCGCGTTCTTCCGCTTTCCGAATCGAGTCAACCTGCGCGCCGATAAGCTGCACGCCGTATTGCTCTAAGACGCCTCGGGACGCGAGGTCGAGCGCAAGATTGAGCGCGGTCTGTCCCCCCAGCGTGGGGAGCACCGCGTCCGGGCGCTCGCGCTCGATAATCGCTTCAAGTGCCTCCGGAACTAGGGGCTCGATATACGTCCGCGCGGCAAACTCGGGGTCGGTCATGATGGTGGCCGGGTTCGAGTTCACCAAGATGACGTCGTATCCCTCTTCACGCAGTGCTTTGGCGCCCTGCACTCCGGAATAATCGAATTCGCACGCCTGACCGACGACGATAGGCCCCGAGCCAATCAGCAGAATCTTTTTGAGGTCATCGCGACGCGGCATCGGGTTCGAGCGCGTGTACCAGACCGCTCTATGGGGCGCAACTGGACCAAGGGGCGCGACAGACCCTCAATTATCCAATTCGATCGGCACTCGTGATGTGGAACCCGTCGACCTGACCCTTGAACTGGCCCGCATCGAAACCTTTGAGCTCGATGTACCGCCGGGTGGCGGTCGAATCGGCGTCTGGGAGAAAACTCAGCGCGACAGACCGTGAATCTGGAAAATACTCCAGAAATCGTTCTCCCCATTCCACCACCAGGATCGGTTCAATCTGGGGTGATGTCGCAGAGCCCAACCCACATTGCGGTTCGTCGAGCCCCAGCTCCAGCAGCTCGGCGGCGTCACGAAGTCGGTACACATCCGCATGAACGAGCGGAGGAGTGGCCTCGGGGTATTCATGAACGAGCGCGAACGTCGGGCTGCTCACCGGCACATCGTCCGGCACCCCAAGAGCCCGCGCCATCGCCTCGACGAAGAGCGTTTTTCCTGCCGCGAGCGGACCACTCAACACCAAAACATCGCCCGGCCGCATGCTGCGGGCTACCGCGCGGGCCACGGCACGCGTTTCGTCCTCGCTCTGTACATCAATGATCATCGGGTCGGTCTGTCTCTCAGACGCGCAGTATTCCACACCAAGCGCAGTGCTCCACACCGAGCGCAGTGTTCCACAACGAGTGAGTTGTTCCACATCGTCGAATGTCGGACTGCGTTGTTGCGTCCCGCGCCGCTCGATAGACTTCTGCGCCCATGTGGATCGCTCCATTCAACCCCTCGGACAGGTTCGCCGCCCTCTTGGTGGCGTTCGTGGGTTCGATGTTTTTCCTGTGCCCACCCTCCCAAGCGCAGACCACCCCCGCTCCCTGCACGCATCGCTATCGCATTCAAGCTTCGTTTGATCCAGAGCGCCACGTCGTCGAAGGAACGGCGACGATCGATTGGTGCAACCGCAGCAGCACGCCTGTCTCCGAGCTGTGGCTTCACCTTTATCTCAACGCGTTCGCCCACTCGGACACGGTGTTCATGCAGGAAACCAGCGGCGCGCTACGCGGCGTTCGCGCGCATGGAGCCGGAAGCATGACGCTGACCCGCCTGCGAACGCGTCGCCCCGAAGCGAGCGCACGTTTCGAGACAGCGCGCGCCGAATTCGTGAAGCTGCACGACCGCGCCTCCCGCGACCAAACTCAGGCGCGCGTGCCGGTGCCGCAGCCGGTGGCGCCGCAGGGCGCGCTCCAACTCGACATCGGTTTCCGTGCCCGCCTCCCTCCGCTCTTCGCGCGCGCGGGGTTCGCGGGCGACTTCCACGTCATCGCACAGTGGTTTCCAAAGCTCGCGCGGCTCCAAAAGGATGGCTCCTGGGCGACGTTTCCGTACCACGGAAACGGAGAGTTTTTCGCTGACTTCGCCAACTATGAAGTGACGCTCATCGCCCCGAAGGCGTTTCGCATCGCCGCGACAGGCAAGGAGGTATCCGTTCGTTCACGCGGACAAACGGTCGAGCGACGATTCGAAGCTCGGCGGGTGCATGACTTCGCGATCGTAGCTGCTCCCTGGTTTCAAAAACGAGCTGCTCATGCGAAAAATACGTCGCTCATGCTCTACTACCCGCCCGGATATCGACCCGCCGCGGAGCGCCATCGCCGCATCACCACAGCTGCCCTCGAATATTTCGAGCGCCTGTACGGCGCGTACCCGTACGAAACGCTCACCGTGGTCGTGCCGCCCCGAGGCGCCGAGGGCGGCGCGGCGATGGAATACCCGACGCTCTTTCTTACCGCCGGCCCGTGGTTCCCGCTTCGTGGCGTGCACCTTGGAATGCACGACGACGTGACGGTCCACGAACTTGCGCATCAATGGTTTCAGGGCCTCATTGCGACCCACGAAGTGGAGTGGCCCATGCTCGACGAAGGTCTGACCACATGGGCGGCCATGGATTTTCTCAGGGCGCGCTACGGCCGCGACCGTTCCGGAATCGGTATGCCCGGGGTCGCTCTAGACGCCTTCGAACTCGCACGGGTGTACGCCCTTCGCGCCGACACACCTCCACCTGGCCGCCCGGCCTACGCGTTTACGGCAAACGAATACGGGCGCAGCGTCTACGCCCGCACCGCCCTGGTCCTCGAAACGGTTGCGCGCACGTGGGGACGCCAGCGCATGCACCGTATGCTTGGGCGCTACGCTCGCGCGCATCGGTTTTCGCATCCCTCGCCAGACGATTTGTTTCGCGCCGCCGACGCCGAATACGGCCACGGGTTCGCACGACGTATTCTTCGCCCGGCATTGCTCGATGGCGAGACAGCATCCATGTCGATCAAACTCACCGGACCGCGCCGCGCTATCGCCAAACGCACAGGGAAGCTCCCTCTTCCCACCCGAGTGCGCGTCCGCTTCGTCGACGGAAGCCGTTCCGACCGAGCGTGGCCTGGCTCGCAGCCGCGTTTGACGATCACCAGCAAGCGACCCATTCGGTCGGTGTTGGTCGATCCCCATCGGCACAATCTGCTCGATCGATCACGCGTAGATAACGGCGCGCGACGCAAGCCGGCGGCTCTTGGCACGCGTCAGAGTTGGTGGGCCCATGCGCTGTCGCTCTTTCAGGTCGCGTTCGGAGCCTTCGGGCCATGACGATGGTTTTACGCGCGCCCACCATGACGTTGTTCATCTACGTGGTGGAGCTCGTGTTTGCGTTGGTGCCGGCCGGGATGGTGGCGAACGCAGTCGAAGGATTGGTCGGCGCGCATCCGAGCAGCGCGCGCGGATTGCTGCAGAATGGCGGGCCGCTCGCGCTGGAAACCGCGTTTCATCTCGCGCGTTATCGCACGACCATCGGCTTCACGGGGCTCGGAATCGCGGTGGCGATGCTCATCCTCCATCCGTGGCTCTTGATGAGCTGGCTCCATGCGCTCCGAAGCGCGCACCAGCCCCGCGCATCCATCATTGAATCGCTAGCCAGAGGTGCGCTGCAATACGGAAAGGCAGTCGCCGTTTCTCTGCTGTGGCTCGCGTTTTTGGCGACCGGCTTCGGGCTCGTAGCGGGGTTTGGTTGGGCGGTGGAACAAGCGTCCACCGCCGCACCCAACGCCCAGCAGCACGATGTCGTGCGAGGGTGCCTCGCGATTGCGGCGGTGGTTTGGATCACCCTCTGGGGAACAGGTCGCGACCTTGCGTACGCGTCGCTCAGCTCCGGGCAATGCTCCCCGTGGCAGGCGTGTACGCGCGCGTGGTCGCGCTTGAGCGCAGGGGCTGCTCTCGAATACGGAGGATGGCTGTTCGCGGGGTTGATGCTCGCCGGAGCAGCCCACGTTGTCATCGCGGCCATGGTCAATCGAGACGGGCTCAGCGCAGGTTTGATCTTCGTCGGCGCGCAGCTGCTGATGTTTGGCCGAAGCGCGATCCGGGCGCACTGGCTCGACCGCGCAATCGCCCGTACGGACAGCCCGCAGCACGTGGCCGGCCCCTATCAAACACGCTAAACTTCGCGCTATGCTTAGATTCCGAACCGCCATCCATCAGATTGTCATCCGTCAAGTCGCGCTCCATCAAGTAGTGAGAGCCACCATCGCGCTCGGCGCGATGGTCATCCTCGCATCGTGCGGCGCGCAGCGTTATCAAATCGACAGCCAAAAACAGCTATTCACGCTCACCAATCTGCACCCCGACGAGCAACGCTCGCTGCTCTACTCGGTGAACTACCAGATGCCCGCGCTGATTCCGGTATGCACCCCGGTCGATGTCGCGGTCATCTCTTCGAAAAAGATGATCTTCACGGTCCCCAGCACGGGCAAGAAATACCAATACGTTTTTCATCGCCGCTCGATGACCGAAGGCGTTGAAGCTCATGTCGCGAAGTACTTCGGAGAAAAGTGCCCCGACTTGAACAGCATGCCGCCCACCGACCAAGCAGGCATTCAAAAAGGAATTGCTCTGCAAGGCATGACCAAGCAAGGCGTGCTCGTCGCCATCGGATACCCCCCCACGCACCAAACGCCGACGCTCGACAGCGACAACTGGCGGTACTGGCGCAACAAGTTCGCTCAGTTTGAGGTGGTGTTTACAAACGGCGTAGTCTCCGCCATTCGCTAGTTACTAGGATACTGCTGCGGGCGGACCACCTTTGCAAAACTTCTGCACGCCTAGGTGCGCTACCGCAGCAACGAGTACGGCGGCGGCGTGGCGCATTGGGTCCCCGATGGAAGTGTGGCGCGCTTTGGTGACCGCCCTGGACCTTTTGTGGCGCATCAACTTGCACACGTCATCATCGTCGCCGTTAAATCCGTCTTTGACGAGCTGCGTGAGAAAGCCACGCAGTTCGCGTTCGACTCGTGAGTGTCTTGCCTTCAAAATGTCTACCGCGTCGCCGGCGACCTGACCTCGAGTCTTGGACCGGATTCTGCTTTCGAATACCGTCGCAAAATCTTCCACGACGTTCGTCCACTGTCTCATGAGCCCTGGCTTTCGCCCAACGAGGCGAAGTGCATCGACTCCGAGGATATTCAGGTACTCCCCAGCCGCGTCGTCGCGCCCGGGAAGCGAGCGAACGAGCATGCGAAGTACGTCGCAGTGTCGCGCGCCCATTTCATCGTATTGAGGGGCAGATATGCGACTGGGTAAGCAGGCTTGGCCGGCGAGCCTTCCGTGACGCTGCGTGCATCCGGTATGCAGGGCGTGGCGCACGAAGGAGGGTGCGGCGTCGAGGCCGCGGCCGGGAGGTATCGGTGAAGGAAACCAGAATGTGCTAGTGCCGAGCGATGATACGTAGCAGTGGAGCTCAGCCGAAAGAGGAATCCGCGCGACGTACGAGTGGACCAGCTGGGCGTAGATGCTGTCGAGCGCCCGGCTCCAGCTCTTTTGCGTGGCATTGGGGAGCGGAGGCGCAAGTACGGCGCCCGCCAACACGAAACCAACGAACCCGACCGACGCGCATGTCCCGAGCGCGGCAGGGCTCGACGCGCAGAAAAAAGCCGCCTGACGACCCGCCTCTTGGACCAGGTAGGCGCTGCCGCGTTCTTTTCTGTTCCCGGGTCGGGTTCATGCACCGATGCGGCGCATCCTTGCTGAAGAATCATCAACGCGGCGACGAGCGCTGCCGCGCCCGCGCCACACTTCGCGTGTGTCATGCCTCTACCGCTATGCCGCGGTGCGGATGCGGGTGAATCTTCGGAGCACGCGGGGAGGTTCGGTCTCCGTGGGAACGAGGAGGAGACCCGCGTTGCGCGCGCGTCCGCCCCAGCGGGGTTGGTTGGAAAGCGCGACCAAGGGGATCGCGAAAACCAGCGAACCAACCACGGGGAGCATCCACCACACGAGCGATGGCGTCAGGAACCAGAGCGCGACGGATGCGGCGATGCCGAGGAGGGTGGCTCGCCAGTAGCGACGCCACGCGTGGCGCCATGCTCCTTCGCTCTGGGTTTCACGCTGCTGCGGCTTCCAGCCCACGGCGCGTCCGGAGATGATTCCCACGATGTGCTGCGTATGCGCGAGCATCATGATCGGGGCCATGACGATCGATACGCCGGTTTCGAAGAGCACGCTCGCGATGGCGCACAGCGCCCCCCCGTGGGCGTCGACTCGTCGCGGATTCCCGAGCAATAGAAGGAGCCCGTAGATTTTCGGGATAAACAAGAGACACAAAGAAAGCGCGAGTAGCGATCTATTTTGCCCGGCCCAGGCGTATGCGTAGGAATGAGCTTCGCTCATCGCGATTCCCGTGACGAGAAACAGCAGCCACAGCGGCGCCGCGAGATACGACAGCGCACCCGACGCGAAGTGAACTCGGCTCATCGGTCGCAAGCCGTTGGCAAAGAGCAAACGCAAGTGCTGGAGGTTGCCTTGGCACCAGCGTCGGTCGCGGTCGAGAAAATCGCTGAGGGTTGGCGGCGCCTCCTCGAAGCTGCCGTCCAAGTCGTCCGCCATTCGCACTTCCCATCCGCCGCGACGCATCAGCGCTGCCTCGACAAAATCATGGCTGAGGATTTCGCCGCCGAAAGGGGGTTTTCCCGGAAGTTCCGGCAACCCGCAGTGCTCGATGAATGGCGCCATGCGGATCACCGCGTTGTGGCCGTAGTAGTTGTCGTCGGCGCCGCACCAAATCCGCTGCCCGGTTGCAAACACCGGCCCATATACGCTCGACGCGAACTGCTGCAGACGCGCAAACAGGCTCGCCCCGCCGGCAAGCGTATTGGGCGCTTGCAGAATGCCGAGCTTTGGTTCGCGCTCCATGCGCCGCACCAGAGCAACGAGCGCGTGCGCCGTCAGTACGCTGTCAGCATCGACAACGGCAAGGTAGGTGTAGCGATGTCCCCATCGCTCGCAAAAATCTGCGATGTTTCCCGCTTTGCGGCGGAGATTCTTGATACGGCGCCGATAAAAAATGCGGCCGCCGTAGGCCGGATTGCGGCGAATCTCTTGGTAGAGCTCTTCTTCGCGCGCGTGCACATCAGGACGTTGGGTATCGCTGAGGATGAACAACTCGAAGCTTTCTCCATGCACCGTGTTTTCAAGCGATTCCGCCATCGATTCGATCGCAGCGAATACGCGACACGGGTCTTCGTTGTAGATCGGCATGGCGATGGCCGTCTTCGGCAACGCGCTGCCGTCGTCGGTCACATCCTCCGATGCTCCGGTACGCGTGACGCGCGCGAAGAAACCGAACGTAGCTTTGGCGAAACCAAATAGAATCCACCCAAACAACACCGCGAAAAGGCCGGTCCACACGTAGGCCAGCCACGACCCGTCGGCCGACACCCCGTGATAAAAAGACCGCGCTGCGAGCGCAGTGATCGCGGCAATAGGTAAGAGAAGGAGCACTCCGCGAGATGGAGACGGAGTGGATAGCGGTTGTTCCACGAACGAACGACGCTCACGATCCGGCGGAGCATATTCGCCCGGCAGCGCGCCCGGTTCGGGTCGAACCTTCCGAGCGGGCGTTTGCACGGTTCGAATGTGCGAGGACGGGGATTGAGGATAAGCGTGAACACGGGAGCGCCGAGCGTGGCGAATCGCGCCCGTATCATCAGCGGACTGCAACCTCATGAAGACCTTCCGTTCTTGAGCAAACTTGACCTGTGAGTGTACTGCTTTCGAAAACCCAACCCGGTCCGCTTCGAAAGAACATCCGGAGCGAGCGCATGAAGCGTCTCGCATCGAAAGATGCCCTCAAAATGAACGCCAGATGTGGCAAGCGCAAACCGCTGACGCCTACTTTCTCAATTTTATTCCGTGCTTTTTTTCTCATGGAGCGCTTCGGCCACCTCGGCGCACACACTCAATGAATTTTTTCCAACTCTCGGAATGAATGCGCCGATCTCGATACAAAAAACGACAATTTGAAATTGACCCCGAAAAATTGGCGACCCCACAAATTGACCAAGAATCGAACGGTTCACCTGCTAGGCTTTGCGCCCATGCAGCGAAGACGCTTTTTGTCGGCGTGTGCAGCGGCCTCGGTCTCAGCATCGCTTAAGTTCCCAAGCCACGCGCGCGCGCACGACGCCTTGGGGCTCCACCTAGGCACCCCCGAAGAGTTCAGCTTCGCGCGTCTATGTGATCAGGCACGCGCACGCGCACGCCAACCCTACCGGAAGCCCTCCCCTACCGCGCCGGAGAGCACGCTCCAAGAAATTGACTACGACGCGTATCAGAAGATCCAGTATCGACCTGAGCGCGAGCTTTGGCACCGGGATCGCAACCGTTTTCCGGTGCGCTTGTTCCATCTCGGTCGAGCATTTCAACTTCCGGTGCAGGTACACATCGTGGCGCATGGCCGCGCGCGAGCCGTCACGTACTCGTCCGAACTCTTCGAATACGGCGACGCCGGGCTCGCACGCCGCTTGCCTCCAAACCTGGGCTTCGCAGGCTTTCGCGTGATGAACGGCGGAGGCGACGAACGAGACTGGCTCGCATTCGCGGGCGCAAGCTACTTTCGCAGCTCCGGCGCGCTGGACCAATACGGGCTTTCCGCCCGCGGCATCGCCATCGACACGGCCATGCCCCATCCCGAGGAGTTCCCTCGCTTCACGAGCTACTGGATCGATCAGTCACGAGGCAATCAGCACATCGTCGTCTACGCGCTTCTTGACGGACCCAGCGTGACGGGCGCGTATCGTTTTGATTGCAGCCGTCGCCGTGGTCCTACGATGGATGTGAAGGCGCGCGTGTTCGTACGCAAAAACGTTTCGCGACTCGGCATCGCTCCGCTCACCAGTATGTTTTGGTTTGCAGAAAATAATCGTCATCAAGCAACCGATTGGCGACCGGAAGTGCATGACAGCGATGGCCTCGCGATTTGGAACGGGAGAGACGAACGCCTCTGGCGCCCCCTCAACAACCCCGGCGGTGTCCGCACCAGCACGTTCGAAGATGAACACCCAAAGGGGTTTGGTCTGATGCAACGCGACCGAAACTTCCAAAACTACGAAGACGACGGCGTCTTTTATGATCGCCGACCAAGCGTATGGGTCGAGCCGCGGGGAAAATGGGGAGCAGGCGCCGTCCAGCTCGTAGAGATACCCACCGACGATGAAGTGTTCGACAACATCGTGGCATATTGGGTCCCCAAACGAGCCGCCAGCGCCAAGAGCGAATTTCGCTTCGACTACCGTCTCCACTGGAAACGCCATGCCCCATTCATGCCCCGGTCGCTCGCACGCGTCTGGCATACGCGAATCGGTCGCGGCGGGGTCCCGGGCCAACCGCGACCGAAGGGCGTCATCAAGTTTGCCATCGACTTCGGCGGAGGGGCGCTCGCCAAACTCGACACCAGCAAACACGTGCGCCCTGTTGTGACCACCTCACGCGGCCGAATCATCAACCCCTATGCGCTGAAGGTTGTGGGCACAAAAAAGTGGCGCGCGGTGTTCGATCTTCGCGCGCCTGGATCGGAGCCGGCTGAGCTCCGTTGCTTTTTGCAACGCGGTCGCGAAACCATGTCCGAGACATGGCTCTATCAACACCTCCCGTTCGAATTCGATCCCTCTAGCGGCTAGCGAGCGCGATGAGATGTTCTTCTCTCGCTTCCCCGCTGGTCCAATCGGGACGAGTTTGCGATGCGCTCGCCATCACTTTGAGACCTGTTCGAGAAGCGAGCCGGTCAAGCTGCGTGTCAGCCGGTACTCGACGGTCGCCCAGCTGGCCATCGCCGATCAATATCAGGACGAGTCCCTCGGGCGAAAGCACTGCGGCGATGCTTTGAAGCGCCTCAGAAAGCTGCGCATCCCATTGGGGAAGTTTGTTGGCTCGATTGAGGTCTCGACGCGCGCCGATTTCGGACGATTGAAAGCGAGCGGTATCGAGCCCGAGCCACGCGCAACGCAAACGGTGTTGGTCGACATAGTCATAGGTGCCGCCGTAGGGAGGCGATGTGAGAACAAGATCGACTGTTTGGTTGGACAGTAGGCTCGCCAGCTTGCGAACGTCTCCTTCGATGAATCGAGCGGTCGGGGCGTTCTCAGGCATCGCGCGACGTAGCGCCCTCCAACGGTCGGCCAGTTCGTTCCCTCGGCGCTCGAAAAATTCCGTAGGGAGACCTTTGCGAATGCGCCTCGGCACTCGCCGCTCCGAGGTATCTGCATTCTTGTGGCTAAACTTGACGGAAATCGCGCTGAGCAACACGAGCATTGCCCGCTGGTCGGATTCGTCGGTCACGCAGAGGATTTCCTTGTACAGACCGCCAAGCTCCTTGACGACGTGACCGGAATACCAGCTCGCGGCCTCGCGCGATATTGGCGCACGTACCGGAACTCGTGCGCGCACTCGTTCTTCGCTGCGCTGCGAAACTGCGCGCAGACTCTTCAAGAACGCACGAACGGATCGCTCGGAACGACGCTCCGACTTTACCTCGCCAATGCGTACCGCAAGCGGGTTGAGGTCAACCCCAATCGCCGCACGGCCGTGCACCCGGGATTCAATGACTACAGTTCCGCTCCCGCAAAACGGATCGAGCACGCTACCTCCTTCACGGCATAGCGGAATCAGCGTGCGCGCAATGGCAGGATGCATGCGCGCGGGATAGGCATGGAAACCATGAGTCAGCGAATCTGGGGGCTCCTCTTGTGACGCGCGAATCGCAGTTGCGAGCTGGCGCGCCAGCTCTGGATCTCCAGCCGACCGAATCGCTCCGCCTGGTTGACTCAGCGGTTCGCGAGACCGGCGCGATGGCCGGCGCTCTCTGGTGGTCATACCTGGATTTGAATCCCGAGCTTTTCGCGCAACCGGAAGTAGTTTTCCGATACGGAAAACAAGACGAGCTCTTTCACTTTTTCCTTAGGCGTGAGATCAGTGCTGCCTTCGGGAGGCAAGGCCTGAATCATGCGCGTCGCGGTATCGAGATCGTTGCAGACCAAGAAGCCTGCGCGAATCCCCGTAACCTCAACGACCTGCATCCAGCGCTTGATATCCGCCTGACCGCCGCTCTCCATCAACTTGCGGCATACCTGACGCAGACCATCAAGCTGCGCCGGCTGCACATGAGGTGCGAGCTGCTGCACCCAGGCCTCCACCTGCGGATCCGCCGGGCTCACTCCCGCCATCCGCATGCCCGCGAGGAGCACCATGCGAAGTTCGGTGTGCGACGTGAGCAGTGTGCGAACGAAATGCTCGTGTTTGTAGTAGTTGAGGAAGCGACCGAGCACGAACGCCAGGTCCTGTGGGCTGTAGCCGCTAAGCAACGTCGCGCCCGCAACCACCGTCGGCGGATTGCTTCCCGGCATATGCGCGAGCCCGCCTTGGCTTTGCTGTTCGAGAAAGAGCCGCGGCGCAATGGGTATGTCGAGCACCTGAAGCACGAACCCAAACGTTCTCACGAAGGTCACCGTGGAGCTCGCGATATCCACCGGCTTCTTCCGGGCGAGCCCCAGCGATTTGTCGGTGGTCGATTTGACGGCGTGCACCGCGGGTGCGAGCAGCTCCATGATCTTGCTCACGTACCGATCTTCATCAGGATGGAAGAGGTCGTTGAACCATGCATTGCGATCCACACGCGACTGCGGGCGAATCATTCCCTGGCTGCGGTACTGAGCATAGAACTGTTGCTGCTCGGCGTCGGCCTTTTTGAGAAAGCTCAGAGTCGCTGAAAGACACCATGCTTTGTCGTAGGCTCGCGCATCGAAGTAGAGCTTGTAGAGCGCTCGGTACGACTCCACGCGATAGGGATCCTGGCGGAGCAACCACTGGTGCTCATTGATCGCCTCACCAACGCGCTCGGGCATCATGGTGTAGATCTCAGCGAGAATCTGGTGCTGCTGCGCGACTTCGGGCTTGAGCTGCGAGGACATCTGAAACGCCTCGGCCGCAGCATCGAAGTTCTTCTGGCGATCTCGGTAGACGATGCCGAGCGTATGCCAAAGATTGAACTCGAGGTCGGTCTTGCCCTGTCCAATCACTCGGTGAAGCATCTTTCGATACGCGCGTTCGAGCCCTTTCCAGTCTTTCTTTGCAGTGAAGATCTTGTTGATGGCTTCAAACGGCTTGAGCTGATCCGCATCCATGTCCAGGGCAGAGTTGAACTTAGCCACCGCTGCGTCGTGGTCTTTCAACTCGTCGCGCAAAATAACACCGACCGTATAGGCGTACTTCGCTTTCGCAGCCGGCCGCTCATCAAGGTCGGCAATGCGGTCGATCACCGATACGGCGTTCTCCCATTGCTTGGTGGTCTGGTACGCACCGAGCAACTTGTGGAGTACGACGTGATTCTTCGGCTTGAGGTCCGCCGCGTCGGCGTAGTTTTGAATCGCCCGCTGCATATTCGCCAAGCGTTCGCTCCAAAGGTCGCCAATCTCGTCGTAGAGCGAGAAACACTCGTCTTCGTCGGTCGCGACTTCAAGAATCGTCTTCTTGAAATGGATCACCTGCTCCCATTCGTTCTGCGACGAATAGAGATCGACCATGGCCTCCAACGTGGGACGATGGTGCGAATCTTCCTCAAGCGCCTTGTCGAACATGTTGAGCGCCTTGCGCCGCTCTCCCTGCTCGCGTTTGATCACGCCCAGGCAGTGAAAAATGCCTGTGATCTCTTCCCGCCCGAGTGAATCGCGATGATGCACGAGCAGCATTTGATAGTACTTGAACGCCTTGTCCCACTGCTGCGCTCGATAGTGCGCAGCCGCCAAGCCAATGAGCGAAGGCAAGTGCGTTGAGTTCAACTGGTAAGCACGGGTCAGGGCCTTGATGGCTTCTTCGTCTTGCCCGAGTTCGGAAGCGGTTTCGCCCAGCATGAATGCCAGCCGATGTTGTTCTTCAGGCTCGCGTTTGCTTGACCGTTTGACGAGCATCTGAAGCAGCGGGAATGCTGCATCCGGCTTGCCGTGCGAGACGTATTCTTCGACGAGAGGAAGCGCCGCGTCTTCGTTGTCCGAGTCGCGCTCATACGCCGATTCAAACATTTCGATGCCGTGGTCGTGCTCGTCGAGTTGCTCATCGTAAATGCGACCGAGCTCGACCAGTAGTTTCGATACGACGCGTGGGTTTTCCGTATGCGCGGCCTCTTGTTCCAACACACGCGCCGCTGCGATCCAATCACCCGAATCGCAATGAATCTTGCGCATCGCTTCGAGCGACGGAAGGTGACCTGGCTCGAGGTCGACCGCTGTTTGGTAGTGCTCAAGCGCGGAAACGCGGTCTCCAAGCTCATCGTCAAGAATACGACCCATGCGGTATTTCAGGTCGACCTGCTGGGTGGGTTCGCTCAGCAATCTCGCGAGTTGCTCCATCATCTCCAGCGCGGAAGAATGCTCTCCTCGCTTGTCGTACAGCCGGGTCAGCGCGTCGAGCGCCTCCGCGTCGTCCGCGTTCATGTTCAGAACGTTCAGGTACGAATCGATCGCGCGATCATCGTCGCTGAGTTCGTTGGCGTAAACCTCTCCCACCGCTTTGAAGATTCGTATCTTCTCCGCGCGATCCGGCGTCGCTGAGACATGACGTTCGTAGGTTCCGATCAGATCGTCCCAACGCTGCATTCCGTGGTACAGTCGCGCCAGCCCGTTCAAGGCTTCGTCGTGGGTCGGATCAATATCCAGCACGAGCTCGAGTCTCTCGGCGGCGTGGTCAGGACGAAGGAACTCGCTTTCTTCCATCGCGGCCAAGCGCGTGAGAATCGATACCCGCTCCTTCTCGGTGGTGACGACTTCGTACTGAGACTGCAATACCTCAAGCAAAGACGGCCATTGCTCAGTATGCGTGTACAGGCGCTCAAGTCCACGCAGCGCGCTCAGGTTGCGGTCATCGGCCGAAAGAACATCTCGATAGATTTCGATCGCCGCCTGAACATCGCCAATGCGCGTTTCATATGCCTCCGCGATATTCAGCTTCGCTTCGAGCACTGCATCCGGCTCCTCGAGCGCGTCCGCCTTTCGTTTGAGCACATCGAGCAACTCATTCCAGCGACCTTTTTCGCGATAAATACGCTCGAGGGCCTCGAGCGCGGGAACGTTCTGCGCCTCTTCGGAGAGCGCACGCTGAAAGTAGCCCTCGGCCTGCTCGGGAAGGCCCAGGTTTTCCTGGGCCAGCTCGCCCATCTGAACGAACGTCTCTGCGCGGACCACGTTGTCGTCAGTCATCTCGACCAGCCGACCGAGCACCTGCGCGAGCGTTTCCCACTGCTGGGTGGTGCGGTAGAGCTCGGCCATTTGACGCATCGCGGGAACGTTGCCGGGGTCGAGCGCCAAGATTTGCTGGTAATAAGGAATCGCGTATTCAGGGTGGCCCAGATGCTGGCCGTACCAACGGGCGCAGTGAAGACAGATCGCAATTTTGGTCGGCGGATCTTCAACCTGGCGAAGCGCTTCGTTGGCGCTGTTGAGCAATTCGTTCCACCGGTTGGTGGCACCCGTTACGCGCTCGAGCTCTGCCGAGGTTACGTTGTCTGAAAAGTTGATGCTCCAAGCAAGCTGGAGCGCCTCGAACGCTTGTTCCTTGTCGTCGAGTTGCTCCTCGTAGACTTCGGCCACGTTCCGCAACAGCCCAACTTGCTCGTCTCCATCCTCGGTGGCATCGGCGCGACCAAGGTACATCTCGATCAGGTCCTCCCAGCGACCGGCCTCTTTGTGCAGCTGCTCGAGTCGCTCGAAGGCCAGTTCGTGCATCGGCTCGGTTTCGAGAATCCTCTGATACGCTGATGTCCCACGATCCGGATCGCCGACCGATTCCGCCCACATATTCGCGATTTCGATAAGCTGCTCGATCTTTCGCTCGGCAGGCTCAAGCACCTGGGCCCGGCGCTCCATCACCCGAATCGCGTCTTCGGACATTCCCTCGTCGCGGTGGATTCGCTCTAGCTCGTCCATCGCTTCGAAGTTGTGCGCGTTCAGGTCGAATACATGATTGTACGCCTCGACCGCATCCATCGGCTGCTGCAACTCGGAACTGTAGAGGCGACCGAGCTGCATATAGACGCTCTCCAGCGTCGAGTCGTCGAGCGTCGCTGCGCCCACCTCGATGATGCGATGCTGAAGGGTGTCGGCGAGCTCATGCCATTGACTGCTCGCGCGATAAATCTCCGCGATCTGAAAGAGTGCGTCGAGATTCGCGGGATCGATATCGAGCACGCGCTCCCAATTCTGAAGCGCGTTGCCCTCCCGTTCGAGCTTCTCGTACCAAATCCGGGCCAAATCGGCGTAGATCGCCATGCGCAGTTCATCGCTCTCCGCCACCGATACTTCGCGCTCGAGCACGTCGACGAGATCCGCCCAGTTGCTTTGGGTCGCGTAGATATTCCCTAGTGCGTTGAGCGATTCAGGGTCTTCGCCGCGCAAATCGAGAACCTGCCGCCACAGGTCGATCGACTTGTCGGGTTCGGTGAGCTGGTCAAAGCCCAAGCGGGCCATGCGCGCGAGAATGTCGGCGCGCGCGGTATCGCCCACCACCACATCCAGCTCTTTCTCAAACGTGTTGAACAGGTTCTGCCAATCTTGCAGTCGCGTGTAGATGTCTTCGAGCGCGCGAATCGATTCGGCATGCTCCGGCTCGAGCTCTTGCAGGATGTGCTGGTACGTTTGAATCGCTTCGTCGGTCTGGCCAAGGTCGTTCTCGAGGAGTTGTCCGAGCCGATAGTGAAGCTCGACCTGTTCGAGCCCTCGGTCCGAAGATGCAATCCGTTTTCTGAGCACATCCGCGAGCGCAACGTGTGCCCCGTGTTCTACGTAGATCCGGTCGAGTGCAACCAGCGTGTCTTCATCGTCGGGCTGCACCTTGAGCACATACCGGTACGTCTCCTCGGCTCGTGAGACGTCGCCAACTTCTTCCTCGTACACCCTCGCAAGACGTTTGCCGAGCAGCACTTGTTGTTCTTGGTTGGCGCTTGACTCGAGCGTATCGACGTACGTGCTGGCGAGTTGATGCCAACCATCGAGAATGCTTCCCAATCGCTCAACTTCCGCAATCGAGTGGTCGTGCGACGGGTCTTCCAAAAGCGCGCGCTGCATCCACACGAACGCGCGTTGATGATCCCCCGCGCGATCTTCGGCGATTTCCGCAATGCGGTGCATCATCGCGACTCGTTCACCAACATCTTCGTGGTGGGTAAGCTGAACCTCGTGCACGGTTACCAGCTGATCCCATGCTCCCTGCATACGGTAGAGCGGTTCGAGCACTTCACCGATCGCCACCGGCCGGACGCCTTGTTCAAAGAGCCGCTCGAGAGAATGCATCGCGGCAGTGTGTTCGGGGGCTGCCGCCAAAATTTCCTGATAGCGCTCGATCGCCTTGTCGACGTCGCCGAGATGGTTCTCGTACACCTGACCCAACCGAAACTGCAGCCCGAGAATATCGTCCGGCGTCGAAGCGACACTGATTTCTTTATCCAGAATGTCGGCGAGGTCAGCCCATCGTCCGGCGCTCTCGTAGAGTCGGTCGAGCGCTTCGATCGCCTGCAAATGCCCAGGGTCACCGTCGATGACGAGTCGATAGCGGTCCACCGCGGCGTCCACATCGCCAACCTGCACTTCGTAAATCTGCGCAGTGCGAAGCGCCATGTCCACAACGTCCTCCGGAGCCCCTTCGCGCAAGGAAGAAATCTCGAGATCGTAAAGCCGAGTTACTTCGCCCCAGCCGTTGATCTGTTCCGCCAGACGCTCGAGCGAGCTCAACGTATGTTCGTTTCGACTGTCCAAAGGAAGCGCTCGGGCATACGCCTCAAACGCCTGGGAAGGCTGGTCGACTTGGAACTCGCGAAGCTCGGCTACTTGGTGCAACAACTCAACCGCACGCAGCGGATCTTGTTCATGACGAATCTGCACTTCGTGCACGTCGATCAGCTTCGCCCACTCGCCAATCTGCCGATATACAGGCTCGAGAACCCCCGCTGCCGCGACCGGCTCCATTCCCTCCGACACCATCGATTCTAACGCTTGCAGAGTAGGCTCGTGATCCGACACGACGTCGAGAATCTCTCGATAGATATCGACGGCGCGCAGCGCGTCTCCCAACTTGTGGTGCCACAAGTCGGCAATGCGGTAGCGATAGCTGATCACTTCACCCGGATCGACGGCCAGGTCGGCTTCCCGCTCCAGAACGCTCAGCAACTCTTCCCAGTTTGAAGTCGCCTGATAGAGCGCGTCGAGACGTCCAATGGCGGTGAGATCGTCTGGATCAATTTCGAGAATGCGCTGGTATGCGTCAATGGCCTTCGCGCTATTTCCAAGCTCCCGTTCGTATACCGCGCCTACTTCGACGAAGAGACGCTTCTTTTCTTCCGGGTCCCCAACGATATCTGCTTTGCGGGTGTATACCCCAAGCAGATCTTCCCACTTTTCGAGCCTCAGATAGAGCTCGATAAGCTTGTCCATCGCGTGCTCGTCTTCGACGTCGATCTCGAGCACCGCATCAAAAACCTGAATCGCGTCCTGCGGTCGCTCGAGAATCTCCTCGTAGATGGAGGCCGCACGAAAGAGATAGTCTTTTTGCTCGTCCGGCATCTGCAGCATGCGAGACTTCGTAAGGTAGATTTGCGCCAGCTCGTCGTACCGCTCGTTCAGTTGGAACAGACGTTCGAGTGCAGTCGCCGCGCCAAGGTGTTGGTCGTCGAGCTGAAGCACGCGCTGGTAGTGTTCGATAGCGCCCGCATAATCCCCGAGCTGCTCTTCGCGAATCTCGGCCGCTTTGACGTGCAAGGTGGCAGCGAGCAACGGGTCCTCGACGCCCCTGACCTGGGTCTCGTAGACTTCCGCCAAATGTTGCGCGCCTCCAGTGAGGCGATTGAGCCGTTCTAATTGCTCCTGGGTCGCCTCGTTGGCAGGGTCCTCCGCCAGCGCGCGCGCAAAGCACTGAAAGGCTGACCCCGGGTCGTCCAGCGCGACTTCGTAGAGCTCCGCCATACGGTGCAGCAACTCGGCTCGTCGTTCCGGCGCGTTGGCATGGCGGGCCTGAATCTCGTGCACGCCAATCAGCTTTTGAAACTCGCTCTGGGACTGATAGATCGGCTCGAGGATCTCCGCGACGCCAACTTGGTGTTCCGGCTCCTGAATCAGGCGTTCGAGCGCCCCCAAAGCGATCTCGTTGTCCGGATGCTGCTCAAGAATTTCTCGATAGATCTCCACCGCGGCATCCACTGCATGCATGCGCTGCTCTCGCAGTTCGGCGAGCCGCAACATGAGGCGGACTTGAGCGTCAGGATCCGTCGACATACTGAGTTGGCGATCCACATTGTCCGCCAAGTCGCTCCACAACTCCTGTCGCGCGTAAAGGTCGTCGAGCGCGGCCAACGCCCGCGTGCTTGTCGGATCAAGCTCTAGAATCTCCTTGTAGATTCCGATGGCATGGTCCGGCTGCTGCAAAAACTCATCATGAATCGCGGCCATCTGCGCCAGCAGCTCTTCTTTTTCTGTCGGATCCGTGGATTGCTCGGCCCGCCGCCGAAGCACTGCACCGAGATCTCCCCAACGTTCAGTCCGCCTATAAAGCTCGTCGAGCGCGTTGAGCACGCCGAGGTCTGAGGGATCAAGATCGAGCACGCGCCGATACGCGGATACCGCGCCATCGACGTCATTCAGCTGCAAGTCGGAGATTTCCGCTGCGCGAATCCACAGCGTCCGCGCGAGATCACCATTGTCGGTCGCGGCTGCGAGGCGCGATACAAGTTCGACGAGCTGGGGGAATTTCTCCTGCTCCACAGCAAGAACTTCCAAACGAGACAAGGTCTCTGCGCTTTCCGGCGCTTCCGACAAACCTTCGCTGAATGCCTCGAACGCGCGCCCCTGATCACCGAGCCGCGACCCGAACACCTCGCCGATTTTCGTAAGCAAGCGAAGACGTTCGTCGCGATCCCCAGAGCCACGATGCAACACGCGAAGGGCTCGAATGAGCGGTTCCCAACTCTCTTGCATTTCGTAGATCGGCGACAAAATGCCGGCTGCCTGATGTCCTACCGACTCATCATCCAGCAGCGACTCGAGCGCGTCGCGTGCACCGTCGTGTTCTGGAAGAATCGTGAGCACCTCGCGATAAAGATCTACCGCGCGAGCTTTTTCGGCTAGGTGAGCCTCGAGCACTCGACCGAGTCGAAACTTTAGTGCGGCCAGCTCCTCATCTCCATCGGGACCAAGGTCGATCTGGCGTTCGAGAATTTCTGCAAGCTCAGCCCACTTGGATTCCTGCTCGTACAAACGATCGAGTGCACGGAACGCATCGACTTCCTCATCCCCATAGTCGGACAGGATCGCTTGGTAGGCAGCCACGGCTTGCTGAGAATCCGCGAGCTCTCGTTCCCAAAGCGATGCTCGCTCGTAGGCGATTTTTCGCCTTAGCTCTGGATCGGCTTCAAGCTCGAGCCGGCGTTCGTAGATACCGAGGAGATCCTGATATTGGGAGGTTTGACGATATAGCTCGCCGAGCGCTTCGATGGCCTCATTGTGATCGCCCCGGGCATCGTACACAGCTCGGTACTGGCTGATCGCTTCTTCCACCCGGCCGACACGCGCCAGCACACGCGCACAGCTCATGCGCAACTCGATGCCGTCATCTTCCGAAGGGGCGGCTTCAACCGCGGATTGATACACCGCGAGAAGGCGATCCCATCCACCTTCCACGCGTTCCGCTAGTCGCTCCACATCCTCGCGGATCACGTCTAGGCTGGGCGCGAGACTGAATGCTTCAACGAACTTGTCGAACGCGGTATCCGGCGCACGAAGTCGTTCCTCGTAGAGGAGGCCGGTTTCTCGCAACAACGCAATACGAACATCCGGATCTTCAATATGTCGAAGTCGAACTTCGTATACTGCAGCAAGCTTTTTCGCATCTCGCGCCGATTCGTAGATGGGCGAAAGCGCTTCCGCGGCTTGAAGGTGGTCCGAATCGGTTTCGAGAATCTTTTCGTAGGCTCGCGCCGCCCGCTCGGGCTTCTGTTTTTGCTCTTCCCACAGTCGAGCCACTCGGAACAGCAGCGCGATGCGCTCTTCCTTAGCGATATCCTGAGAGTCGGCTTCCCGTTCGAGGATACGAATCAACTCGTCCCATCGTTCTTGCGCGGCGTAGAAATCGGCAAGCTCGTCCCACGCCTTGAGCGCAATGTACCGACGCTTGAGCTGCTCCTGAGCACGTCGATCGCTCGGGTCGAGCGTCAGCAGTTTTCGAAACGCACGCACCGCGCCAGCATCATCGCCGAGCTTGTCAGCGTAAATCATCCCGAGCTTCTGAAGCTGCTTGGCATCGCTCGAGCTGTCCGTGATGCGCTCGAGCACCTCCGCGAGCGGCTGCCAATCACGAGCGCGTTCGTAGAGCGTGGCTAGGTTTGAAAGAGCATCCGGGTTTTCAGGATCCCACTCCAACACCTTGCGCCAGAGGCCAATGCACACGTCGGGTTTGCGAATACGCGCCGTCGCGAGCTCGGCCATTTCAAGATAGCGCAGCGGTTGGTCGTCCTCGTCCAGCAGCGAAGCTTCGCGCTCCATGATGCGAATGAGTTTCTCCCAGTCGCGCCGTTTTTCGTACATCTCCTTAAGGCGGGAAATCGCCTCAAGGTCTTGTGGCTCAGCCTCCAGCAACCGCTCGAAGCATTTGATCGCCTCGGCCTGGTTGCTCGATCGTTCGATATAGAGATTGCCGGCTTCGCGCAGTAGATCGACCCGCTCCGCGGGTTCCGCAACGAGTTCCGCCTTCGCGAGAATGGTGCGAATAACATCGGACCATCGTTTTTGGCCTTCAAACTTTGCGCGAGCTGCGTCCAGCTCGGCCAGCTTTGCTCTATCTTCTTCGGTCAACTCGCGGGGCGCTTGGGCTGCCTCCACTGCATCGTTTCCGTCATCGCTCGATTCCGACATCGTCTCTCCGGCACGAAAGGTTTGAAACTGTCAGACATATTTCTTAAGTGAGTCGCTGACTCTAAGGCGTACCTCCGAGTTCGCCGAGCCGGTCGCGGGCTGCCTTGAGATAGTGCGCCGGCGCTTCAGCTCCGGCGATATCGACGAACTTCTTCAGATAGCGGCGCGCTTCTTCGGTATTTTTTTGCTCGGCATAGGTCCAACCTAAGGAAAAAAGTGCGTCAGTCATGCCGGGCACGATCTTGAGCGCCGAGCGAAACGCTCGGATAGCAAGCTCATGTTTGCTTTGCTGTTGGTACGCCGTGCCGAGCAGGTGATGGAGATTGGCTTCTTCTTCAGTATTGGGCATGGCAACTTTCAAGCCGCTCTGCAGAACCTGGACCGAATGGTCGAGGTAACCAAGGTCTGCGTAGAGCGCGCCCAGGGCCGCGTACGCTTCGAGGAAGCGCGGGCCCTTCTGAATCGCCTCGGTGTAACGATGAAGCGCGCCTTGCTGGTCGTCGAGCTCTTCAAGAACTTGGGCGAGCTTGTAGTACGCCTTGAAGAGCGTCTCGTCTTTCTCGATGGCGTTTTCGAAGGCCTCTTTGGCGCCGTTCCAATCGCCCAGCTCGATCAACACGGTCCCCAGTTTTTCGTGGTAACCGGCTACCTCAGGGTTGACTTTGAGGGCGCGAGACAAATCCTGTTTCGCGCGATCGAACTTCCGAAGCTCGACGTGCACAAGCGCGAGATTGTAGAGTGCTTGGTCGTTCGTCGGGTCGACGGCCGTGGCACGCTCCAAACTCTTGACCGCGTCGACGTAGCGCTTCTGCTGCGCGTAGACGACTCCTTCGTTCATGTGGTTCATCGATTCCACGCGAGCGCGAGAGCAGTTGCCGCCCGTGAGCAACCCGATGATCCATATTCCCAACAGCCAGCGTTCGACCCTGCGCATGACGCCTCCGGAAGCTTATGTTGCTGATTCTAAAAAAGATTTACCACGCACCACAACTGTTAAGTTTCGCGCTGGTTGACCGCGCTGGCTGATCTGCGCAAGCCGTATCACGACTGCATCGCGAGTCTCGACTCGCTACGCGCAGCTGACCACATCCGATCGCTCGGATGACCCAGACCGAACCTCGGCGCCGAAGAGGCGATCAACCGCCCGCTGCTTGCAGCATGAACGGATAGTTCACGATCACCACCCCACCCCCGTCGGGCGCTGGGAACGTCCAGCGACGTACCGATTGCGCGATGCAGCTCTCCACCCGTTGGTTTCGGATGGTCGTACCGGCAACCATCGAAGTCTGAACCGAACCGGTTGGGGTGATGATGAATCTCACCGTAACCCGGCCCTCGAGATCCGGTCGCTGGTTTAGCTCCTGCTCGTAGCAGAACCGAACCTCATTGAGGTGTCGACGTACCACGCGCCGAATCACCTCTTTCGATAGCGAACCGCGTACATCGGCAGATCCCGACCGAATTTTAGGCACTCGCGCGCTTCGCCCGCGAAACCCGCCGGCTCCTCGCCCGTAACCGCTTCCGTCGCCCGTGCCTCCGCCGTGACCGATGGTACCGAAGTTGCCGAGACCGATCGTGCCCTCACCAGTGCCACCGCCACCGCGGCCGGTGCCCCGCAGCCCGAGGCCACCGAATCCGAAGTTTTCGCCAATTTGGTCGCCCATCAAAGCCCCCAGCGCGCTCATCGGATCATTGCCCAGAGCCGTGTCTTGTCCGTAGGGCGAAGTGGGCGAGTTCCACGATCCGCTCATCGCGCGCAACGTCCCTAGAATACCGGCGTTCCGCGCCTGCTCACGAGCTTCCTCCCGCGCCATGTGGGGATCTTCGTTATCTTCTGGCCCTTCGATGCCGTATTTGTTGGTGGTCTTCTTGGACTCCTCTTTGCCCATCTGACCTTCTTCGTCTTTGTGACGCTTGCCCTGCCCGCCTTCGTTGTCGTCGTCGGCGTTTTGTAGCCACTCTGGCTCTTCTTCCTCCTCGGTCGCAGGAGGCTCCATGAGATATTGAACGAGGCGAGAATCCGCGTTGAGCAAATCCAAGGAGAGTGAAGCGGGGCTCGGGGGCAGGAAGTAAAACGTGAGCAGGAGAATGACGCTAAATAGCAACGATCCCCCGATGTACATGATAGGCCGCCAGTCTGGCGCAAATCCCGCGGCAATCCGCTTTCCTGCGTTCACGGGCTTGACCGCGAACGTAAAGCCTCGGTACGCAACGCGCGCAGTGGCCCCCTCAGCAAGCGGGAACTGCATGGCTCCCGGAAGCTCGGGACATGGAGCGAGCTGTCCTTCGGCGCGAAGCTGGTCTACTGTCCGCATTTGACCGTTGGCTGCGGTGACCTCCCCGGTCGCGCCTTCGGGAACGACCACCGCTACGCCCGCGCCAGACTCCACGCACACGGGCATGCGATCAGTCCCCAGCACCTCGCTACCCATCAGGTAGTCCACTTCGAGTTTGCCGGAAGGCTCGCCGACGTAGAACGCGCGAGCGGGCGAGAGGTGCTCCACATGCAGGACGCTCTTGTCGCCCCACATGACGATGACCTCAACGGCGCGCTCTGCCGATTCTACCTCGTCCGCCGACACCGGCGGACCGCTCGCCGCGATTCCGTACTCCACGTTCTCGTTGGCCCCAGGAGCGTCTTGCGCTCCGGCGGCCGCGCCTACTGGCGCAGCGAACGGATTGGCCATCGGCGACGCCGCGGCAACCACCGGATCCGGAGCAGCAAAGGGATCCGGAACTGGGGGGGGCGTCGATGAAACACGCGGCGGGGTTGGCAGAGGCTTCGGCGCGGCGGGCGCGGCTTCTTCGATCGCAGCATCGCTCAGCGAGAGCTCTCCTTCACCTTCAGGTGCCTGGGGAGCTCGAACAACGGTATCCGCTCCGTCGAGTTCGGAGGGGAGTACTTCCACGGTAACGCGGGTGTTTCCAAGCTTGATTTCGTCGCCATTCTTCAGCTTGCACTTATTAACCTTCTTGCCGTTGACGATCGTTCCCGTCGCCGATCCGAGATCGATGATAAAGATCTCGTCTGGGCCGGTGACTTCAACGACGGCATGCATACGCGAGACGTGTTCATCATCGATCCGCAGATGGCTCGACGAAAGCTTGCCTACTTTGATGATTTCCTGCGCCAACCGTTCAGTACGAACCAGCTGGTCGCCTTCGTACACATGGAACAGAATGGGAATCTTAGGATCGCTCACGTCGCCTCCGCGCTCGCCTAGGGATCAACACCCTGGCTGCACTTGAATACTACAAATCTTCTACCGACTTCAGCATTTCGTTAATGAAGTGCTCCTTGACCCGAATGAGCGACGACCGCTGTCCGCGCCGACGCACATTCAGAAGCTCGCCATCCGGACGAACCAAATCGCCGTCCACGATGTCGTCTTCGAAATCGTATGTTGTCGCCTCGGCTCCGCCGGAGTCTCCTCCACCAGCCGGCGCAGGCGCCTCTGCCTCTTGGGCAACCGCTACGTCAGCCGCCAACACGCCCGTTGCCGCAAACCCAGCCGCCGCCAGAACCACTACCCACAACGCTCGAACCCTGTTCATCTTGCTACCCTCACTGTGTTCGCCCTCACTGGAGGCTCACCTTGACCTGTGCTGCCTGTTGACACTCGTGAAATCATAGCTCGCTCGACGATTAGGGGCTAGAGCCCCCAACCTCATGCAGTGGTTCGTTTGTTCAGACAACAGGCGATGCGAAACGTTCCCGTCTATACCGCGATTATCTTTTTTGTTCTCTGAGCGCCGTTCATTTCTGCTGCCCGGCCTCTCGCTGCATACGCTCGGCTTCCCGCTGCATGGCCTCGCCTTCACGAATGGCCGCAATCGCGGTGTCGATATTTTGGATCCGACCAGGACGACAATCGGACCGCCGCCGCCGCCGTTTCTTTCCGCGCCGTCGCGAGCTCTGGTTCTGACATCGCGCCCGCACGGACTTTACAGCGTCTGAAAACTGCTTGCCCCCACCCGCCCTCGAGAGGAACTGTTCGTAGAATCGTTTTGCCTTCTGCAGGTCGCCAACCGTGCCTCCCATGTAGTCTTGGAACAGCAGGCCGAGATTGAAGTAGGCCTCCGGGCGCCTTCGATCGAGTTCCATCGCTCGTTCATATTGCGTTTTTGCTTCCGGAAATCGTTCCAGACCACGCAGCGCCGCGCCCAAACCAATCACCGCTTCGTAGCTACCGTTCTTGAGCTCCGAGGCGCGCACGAACGCCTTCCGCGCATCCTCGTATCCGCGAAATGAGAGCGTGATTTGCCCGAAATTCATTTGCGCTTCGTACATGTTGGCATCTAGCTTGATAGCTCGCTCGAAGTAACGAAGCGCCTCGATCACATCGCCCTTACGAATCTTGACCAGGCCCCAGGTATTGTAGATCGGCGCATAGGTTCTATCGATCAGCTGCGCCTGACGACAGACCACTTCCGCCAGGTCAAGGGACGCCTTGTTGTCAGACACGAGGCCACGATTGTAGTAGAGCAGAGCCATCTGGTTGAATGCAGGCAGATAGTCCGACTCGATGGCGAGCGCGCGGCGAAGATTTCTGAGCGCTTCCTTCTCCTGAGCTCCGCCCGCTTCTCGCTGCATAATCGCCATATTGACGTATCCAGACGTGCATTGAGGGTCGTCTCGAATCGAACGCTGAAAAGCTGATCGAGCCGCCGACGAGTTGCCGGATTCGAGATCAAGAAGGCCGACCGCGACACGCGCTTTGCAGAATGACTGATTGGATTCCAGCGCACGATTGTAGGCCCGACGTGCCCCCCGAGCGTCTCCGCATCGAGATTTCACGAGCCCTACCATGTAGATCGCTTCCGTAAACGCTCCACCCTGGGCAGAAATCGCATCTTCGAATTTCTTCTCGGCCTCGCCGCAGCGTCGATCGTTCCAACCTTCACGCTCGTAGCGTTGAAACAGTTCCACCCCCACCGTCCACTTGTCGTGGGCTTCACGGGTGACGGCCTGTCCGCTGGCTGTTCGAATCGCGTCCCCACCGGTGGTTTTCGCGAGTGATCCGTCGCCCGATTTGCCACCGCATCCACCCGCGATGAGCGCGCTGGCGAAGATTCCGCACCAGACTTTCCTACTCACGAACCACCTCCCGCGGCGTTTCCGCTCTTCGAACCACCACTTCCGCCGCCCAACTTCACCGCCCCGGGTCGCCCCACGGTGCCATGTACGTAACTCGCGTTGCCACGAAGCTCCGCGGCCAGTGGGTAGCGGCGGGGGTTGAGGCCGTTGAGTTCTTGCTCACAGGTGCGCGACCAGTCGTTGAACCAACGCACGTTGGTGGCCGTTGTCAGACAGAATTCAAACTTAGAAATCGCTTGCTTTTGTAGCGGCTCCGATTGCTCATCAAGAGCGCCTACGTAGACGTCGAAGAGATCTGGATCGTTTTCGATCTCTGTCGGAATCGGCGCATCGCGGAATGCGTCCACGAAACTCCGGTACATCTGGCCGATACGAGCCGCTGACGCGATTTGCCAGGGGGGTGATTCGAGCGGTGGAAGCCCTTCTCGCACGACTACTTTGACCTCGGCGATCTTGTTGTACTCGGTTTCTGCCGAGCGCAATGCGGCCATCTTCTGATTGACCCACTTGGCAAAATCGCCCTTCGCCCATTTGTTGACGCGATCGAGACTTCGCCCCCCCCGATAGGTGGGGAATCGAACCGCCTTGAACTCTTCGTAGCGATACTCCGCGAGATAAAACAGCGCCTCTGCAGCGGAATCCAATGCCTCTTTCAGTTGAGTAATCCGATCGGCATCGGATACGTCTGCCTGTCCGAGAATTCGAGATGCCGCCCCACGTTGCCAGGTAGACACCGCAGCCTTGAAAAAGCCTTGCGCCTTGCGCTTGTCGTTCGTGTTCCAATACGCCTTGGCGAGCATCACGTTCGCCCGAATAATCTGATGCGGAAGCGCGATTCGCCGATAGTCCTTCAAGAACTTCTTGTAGTGACGCGCAACCTCCTGCCAGTTCTCGGAGCGCTCGTAGATCGTGCCAATCGAGAACACGACCTGCGACGTTTCTTGGGGCCGCTTTCGGCGATAGTTTTTGGCAAAGAGCCGAGCGTTCGCCTCGGCAGCCTCAGTTTCCCCGAGGCCGATTCGGAAAAACACGGCGTTTTGAAGCGCCTCGTGCGCCACCGGACATACACCGGCCTCTTTGTCCTCTTCACTACATTTACTACCGTCTTCGCCAGGAAACTGTTTGGCGAAGCGTTCGTAGTAGCTCGCCGCCTGCTCATAAAACGCAAGCGCGTGAAAGTTTGCGCCCACGAGGTAGACCGATCGCTTGGCCCACTGGCTGTCTTCAAAGCGTTCGATAAGAACATTTCGAACTTGGATCGCGCGCCCCAAGAGCCGGGCTGCCTCGAAGTTGATCGCAGCATTGTAGAGCACTTCGTCGAGCTTCCCGCATTCTCGGTATCGTCGAAAAATGCGAACGTAAGTCGCCGCCGCCTCTTTGTGCTTCTTCGATTTCTCGAAACTTTCTGCCTTCTTTCGCAGAACGTCGCACTGAAGTTGACCCAACACCCCACAAAGATCGCTGTGCTCTTCGCGAGCTGACTCTGTCTTGCAGTAGAAATCCGAAAGCGGGTCGATAGCGTCTCCTAACTCGTCGACGCATTCCGTACGAACCGGTTCCGTCTTTGTGCCCAGGATATTGAGCGAATCGAGGTAAAGGTTGGCCGCATACTCCGCCAAATCGCTTTCACGGTGGTTCCAAGCGATATCTCGAAACACCACCGCGGCTTCTTCGTAGTGATTCGCTTCGTAGAATATGCGTGCGCGTCGGTACTTGACCTGCGCCAGGTCGTCGCTCTTGTTCACGAAACAAACGTAGCGAGAAAACGCCCGCAGCATCCCCTGCTCTAGCTGAGTGAAGGGGCGCTTTTTGTACTTGTCCTCTTCGCTCTGCTCGGGCTCGTCTCGTTTCCGGCGACCGCGCCGACGCGTCTTTTCCGCCGTCCGCACTTCGCGCTCTCTTCCCTGGTACTGCTGCTGGTAGAGGTTGTTGTAGCAGAGCACCGCGGCATACGCGGCGTCGCTGGTGAACTCGCCGCGAGGATTGAGCTCGACGACCTTGTCGAACGCAGGCCCGCATTGAGCCCATTCCTCCATCTTCCAGAGCAGCTCCGCGTGGTAGTACGCAACCTTGTACGCCGTCGGCCAATCTCTCCGGTCGATATTGGGAAATTTGATGTCATCCATGTTGGGAAACTTCTCGACCAGCAATCGATAGAGTCGCGCCGACAGGCCCATCGTTTTCTTGTCGTTCGTCCCTGGCTGGGTGTCCGTTCCCACCGTCTCGCGGTGCCACGAAGTGGCGAGCCAAGCGAGAATGCCCGCCGTCTCGTTCTTACATTGGGCGAGCGCCTCAGCCGGACGACGACGACTGGAAAACGAATCGTACACGTCGACCATGCGCTCGAGCTCACGAACCTGGTCCGCCTTCGGCTTGGACGAAATAATCGCGTTGGTCACCCGGCTCTGCCAGTAGCAGAGCTTGTTTCCCCGAGGACGTTCGGCGATGAGTTTGTGGTACACAGAAATCGTGGCTGGCCACTTACCAGTGTCGAAGTAGAGCTCACCCAAGTTCTCAAACGTGCCCAGGGCTTGATCCTCATCCTTCGAGTACCGGCGAAAGAACTCGAGCGCCCGGTCCGGCGTACCGACCTGCGCATAGGGAAGCACCATCTCTCGACGCGCCTGGCGCGCTAGATTGGACGCGTCGGGAGAGTTCGGATGCTGTGTCGCAAACTCAACCGTTTCCACGAACTTCTGCAGCGCCGCACGATAGTCTTCGCGGTTGTAGTGAGCCCACGCCGATTTATACACGGCGTACCCGTACACGCGGTTTCTAGACGGCGGGAATTCGATCACCTTGTTGTAGAACTGAAGCGCGGCGCGCATATCCCCATCGTTGAAGAAGAACTCGGCGAACGAGAGATACGCGTGCGGAATGAAGCGGCTCTGGGGGTAGTTTTTGATCAAGCGGTGATAAACTTGTCGCGCTCGATCGTGCTGACGCAGCTCCTCGAGACCAAACGCGAGAGAGAACATCACCTCATCCATCCTTCGAAAGTTCGGATGGTCTTGAATGAGCATCGCGTACGTACGAATCGCGTCTTGGCGAGCCGATTTAAGCCGCGCCGTCGCTTGTTTTTGGCGATTCCTTGCCTGGCTGCATTTGGCGCGATTTTTTTGCTTGCGACAGGCGCGGAAGATCGGGTCGTCAAACGATCGCACCTGCGCCGTAAGCGCCTGCTGCATCTCAAAATATGTTTCGGCAAGTCGGAGGAGGATGTCGGGGCGCTGCGCGTTGGTTTTCGGCGTATTCTGAACCAGACGCTTGAGCACCCGCACCTCGCGCTGAAGAAGCTGCCAGGCGCGTGCGCGGATTTTCTGGCGCCCCCGCGCAGTGGCCGCGTCGATCTGAACCGAAGGCCCAGTGGGACCCATCTTCTTCGCGCTGGCCTTTGCTCGGGCCGCAGTTCGCAGACGCGAGCGCGGCGTGGCTCCTCGCGGAGGACGGCCGCGATTTGGGGTTCCCCCGGGGCATTGATCGACCGCCTGCCGAGCCGACGCCGGAATGCACTGACCGCCGCCGCTTGAAGAACGCGATGCGATCTGTTGGTTGCCGCTTTGAGCGTGCAGCGGCAACGCAAAACCGAGCGCCCCGGCGATCGCTAGCCCTGCGAACATGCCCTGCGGCGGCGCGATTCGCTTGCAGAATTCTATACTATCCAATCGACCCTTCATGAGCCCTACCTTCCACACCGATTGGTCACTTGCTGACGATAAAACCCAAGTTCGTCGCGCCAGTATTCGCCGTTGAACGGCCAAAGCTGATGTTCTTCGTCGACCTCGACGTCGCCGCGACCAGCTCGCTGCGCCGCCACCATCTGCTGTTGAACTTCTTGGTCCAGTTGCCCGCGGCGGAACGTGGCGAGCTCAAGCTCGACGGCGTCCATCTGGTTCTGCAGGTCCTGAAGTTCTCGAATCAAACGCGCGTATCGGTTCCGCGCGAGATCGCCAGCCTGGTCCACGGCGAAAGATTTTGCCACCGCGACATCCTGAAGAATCCGCGCGCCAATCGACGAGTTCTGAAACTCGGGTGGCGCTTCGGACAGCCTCTTCTCTTCCGCTTCGAGCACCTTTACGTACTCCACATGCCCAAGGAGTGTGCGATCGGATAGCGCGGTCGACACGATGCCGCGAATCCTCTCGCTCATATCGGCTTCCCCGGCGCGCACCTGCTGAAGAAATCGGAAGAACTGGGTGTTGTCCGAAAACCGTGCAAGAACTTGCTCGAGCTCCCGCTTGACCGGTCCGTAGCGAGAGTGGAACTGGGCCAGAACCGCTTCCGTGTTCTCAAGCTGACAGTTCACAAAAAACGTGACCGCTTTGATCACCAACGCTTCGGGATAGTACGAAGACTCGAAGTAGGGCGAAAAAAGAGTATGGATATTGCCCAGGGCCCGGGAGTATTCGTCGGCGAGGAAAAACGCCCAGGACGATTCGAACACCGCGTCGAGCCAGTACTCGCTCGATTGAGTGACCTGGTTCCACGCTTCCACGGCTTGCCCGAGCAACCGACCGTCGGGAGGCAACCGCTCGCCGGTCTCTCGGTCGGTACGATTCGCCGCGGTGTAGTAGATGCGCGCGAGCGAAATCCACGCGAGATCCTGCATGCGATTTTCGTCGGTCACCCCTTTCGCATCGCCATCGTCGATGGCACGCAGGATTTCCCGAAACGCCGCGATCGCAGGTCGCGCGCGCTGCAAGCGAATCGCCGTGATGCCTTCAAAAAATTTTGCCTTTACGTAGTAGGGAGAGTCGCTCGCAACCTGCTGAAAAATATCCGTAGCCTCTCCAAACTCGCCTTGGCCGTACTTAAATCGCCCCATGAGATAGAGGAGATGGCTGTACAGGCCGCGGCTCTCCGCAGTGTCGAACTCTGAAAGCTGCTCGACTCCATACTGCCCAACCTTCTCCACGAAGCCCGCCGACTCCGGTAGCTGGGTCGCAAGCTGAGCAAGCCACTGCAGCGTCTGACCAAAGTAAAGATGCGCCCGACCCTGCTGGACGATCTCGTCAAAGATCGCGAGCGCCGATTGATAGTAACGCAAATGGTACAAGCACTTTCCGAGGAAAAACTTGGCCTTCTGCAAGTTCGCGGGGGCATCTTGGCTCTCTCCATCGACGATCCGCTGAAATTGGACCGAGGCCTCGGCGTACCGCTGGTTCTGGTACAGACGCAGTGCGTTCGCGAGCACCTCCGATGGAGGCCCATCCGCCGGTGGAGGCGGTGGCTGGGTCGATTCGGGTGCAGCTTCCTCTTGCGCGGCTCCCTCGCCTTCGGACTCGGTTCCGACCTCCTCCTCGGTGAACGTCATGCCCTGCGCGCTCGCCGTTGAAGGTGTTCCCAAAACACCTCCGCCAACGATCGCGACGGCCCCAACGACCGCCGCGACGTGAACCATCACGAAGGTCGTGACGATCGCGCTGGCCGCCGTGATGCACCGAAATAGACCGCTACGCCTCATTGAACACTCCTCGTTCGCTCAGCAGCTGAACCTGATCGTATGCCCGCAATAAGTCTAGCCTGAACCGTGCGCGAAGATGACAAAAACGGTCGCAAAATCAGCAGCTTGCATAGACTCGGGACGTCATGATAGGGACGCCACGAACGCAATGTCAAGGAGAATGGCAGCGGGGAATCTTGGAACGGCGGCAGACCCGCCCCTGCGCAGAGCGTCATCATGGACTGCACTCTTGAAGGAATCGACATCTCTGAGGCAAGCATTCATTGCGCACTACGTATACTCGCGCGCGGGCTCCTTGACACGTCTGTTCTTTCGCCGGTAGCGTGCCTGTTGTTAGGCGAACTCTCACAGCAATCGTTTATTGACTGACACGCCTGAAGCGCGAGAATTGGGATCGTCGTATTCTTTACACGGAGTGTGCATGAATCGAGACGTCAATGTCGGTCGGTTGGTCCGTCCGGTAGGTCTGCATGTCGGCCTGACGACGCTTATGGGGGTGTTGCTGGTGGGGAGCGTGCTCACGGGCTGCAAAAGCAGCGCAGTGGGAGACCCTTGCGACCCTGAAGCGATCCCTGAAGGAGGCTTTAACGCCACGGAAGCGTTCCTCGAGACGAGCTCTGTACAGTGCCGCACTCGGGTTTGCCTCGTCTACAAGCTTTCCGGCGACCCGTCGCAAAGCCTCGAAGACTGCGAAGCGATGGGGGGAGGCGACTGCGACACCAGACCTCCCCAATCTGAAATCGACCAGCGCGTCTATTGCTCATGCCGCTGCAGTAGCCCACCAGGCTCCAGCACGCCGACCTGCAGTTGTCCGGGCGGCTTTACTTGCGTAGACGTTCTAGAGCTCGGCGGACCAGGCATCGAAGGAGGCTACTGCGTTCGCGAAGACACGCCGGGCCTTGAGGAAGAACTTCAATAAGAGCGATCGCCTCGCGCATGCTCGTCTTGGGGAAGAACTGATCGCCCAGGAGCTCGTTTCACGCGGCTTTCAGATCGTAGGTCGTAACGTCAGAGTCGGTCGGTTGGAGATCGATGTGATCGCACGACGAGGCTCGCAGCTCGTATTCTGCGAAGTGCGCACCCGTTCGACAGATCAGATCGTCCACCCCGCCGAAACGATCACCCGGGCCAAACAACAGCGAATTCGCCGCGCCGCAGCTCGTTGGATGGCGTCACAAAAGCAACGGCTCGACGCGCACCCTCAATTCGACGCCGCCTCGGTAATCCTGCATCCCGACGACGGTGGTGGGCCGCAGATCGAGTACTACGAAAACGCATTCTAGTGTAGAGCAGTGGCCTTTTGCCCTGATCGCGGCTTACCTCCCCTGCACGGCCAGCCGAAGTACCCGACGTACGTCGGATGGCCTGCGCTGCCGGGGCGCTCGCGCTCAGACCAAAATCTCAGCACTCTATGGGACGCGACTCGAGTTGACGATCAACAGGAAGACATCCGACGAACTCCCCGGCAACCATGTCACGTGCCTCCTGGCGGGGGAGTTTGGGTGAATCGGCGGGGTCGTACCCCGACGAGAGGGTCTGGGTGCCAGACCCTC
>JANQQS010000203.1 GCA_028284955.1 Myxococcota bacterium
CGTGCATCCTGGCGGGGGAGTTCGGGTGAATCGGCGGGGTCGTACCCCGACGAGAGGGTCTGGGTGCCAGACCCTAAAACAACAACGCGGCGGGGCCCCGGCAGTTCAACCTCACGTAAGCAGGTCACGTGCATCCTGGCGGGGGAGCTTGGGTGAATCGCTCGGGATTGTATCCCGAGCGAGAGGGTCTGGGTGCCAGACCCTCAAATTAACTAGCCGAGCCATGCGACTTGGTAGGGATCGAGCGCAACCTTTTCGGCGGGAGCCGATGCTCCCGACAACACATCGGTGCGTGTCCCGCACTCGAGGCCGGCGTCGCCGAGGCCTGTTGCTAGGTTGAGCGTTACGGCCGATGCGCCCAAGTTGGCCGCGACGATGATTCGCTGCGTTTGGTCGGGGCTTGTGCGGACGAAAACCAGGGCGGCGGGTTCGGTGACCGGAATCACGGTTTGGTCGCCGTCGGGATGAAACGCTTTCTGGGCGACACGTTTGGCAAGGAGCGTTTTCATTCCTTCGAATACCTGCTGTTGTACGCCGGACCCGTGGAGTGCGCTTCGGAGCTCGTCTAGGTCGTATTTTTTTCGGTTGATGCGCCGGGGAATTCCCGATTGTTCCGCGCCTTCGCGATCGTTCGGCGAACCGACCAAGCTATGAAAATACACCGCGGGCATGCCCCGCAGGCTCAGCATGATGGCTTGTGCGCAAAGGAATCGACGCACGTCGAGCGCGTCATCAGTCGCTTCGGGGTCTCGGAGCGCGTCGAAGTAGGTGATATTCAGTTCGTAGGGCGATTCGCTCCCGTCAGGGCGACTGCGGTAGCTGACGTATCCGCCGCGCTTCGTGGTTTCTTCGGCGAGGCGCAGCACGCGGTCGTGAGGAATCAAGCCTTCGAGAGGACGCACGCCAATCCCGTCGTGGGACGCGGTGAAGTTGAAGTATGTCGCGCCGGCCGGAGGGGTCGTAAGCTCGGCGAGCCACCTTCGTAGCGCCGTCGCATCTTGGCTCAGCAGCGCCTCGAGCAAGAGCGGGGGCAAACTGAACTGATAGACCATATGCGCTTCGTCGCCGTCGCCGAAGTACGAGATGTTTTCTTCGTGCGGCACATTGGTCTCGGTGAGCAGAAGCACGTGAGGCGCGGCGACATCGACCACGTCGCGCATCAGTTTGATGATCTCGTGGGTTTCTCGAAGGTGCATCGAGCTCGTGCCGATCTTCTTCCAAAGAAACCCCACCGCATCGAGCCGGACGCAGCGCGCGCCTTTCTCAATATACTTCAGCAAGACATCGACCATGCGCACCAGCACGGCGGGCTCCGCAAAGTTTAGGTCGACCTGGTCGGCGCTGAATGTCGTCCATACGTGTCGCGGGCCTTGAGGCGACGAAAACTCGGTGAGCAAAGGCGAGTTTCGAGGTCGCGTCACTTGGGAGAGATCGGTCGCAGGGTCCATCTCAACGAAATGCCGCTTGAAGCGCTCGTCTCCCTGCAAAAAGCCTCGAAACCATGCGCTTTCAGACGAGGCATGGTTCATCACGAAGTCGAATATGAGGTCTACGCCCTGGGCGAGGTTCGCGATATCGGCCCAGTCGCCGAGGCGTTCGTCGACTGCGAGATAGTCGACCACCGCGAACCCGTCGTCTGAGCTAAACGGAAAGAACGGCAGCAAGTGCACCATCTTCAACACCGGCTCGAGCTCTTCGGATCGCAAAAAGTCACGCAGCGCGGCGAGCGGAGCCTTGCCCGAAGATTGCAGTTGATCACCGTAGGCGATGAGCACGATATCGGACTCGTCCCACCCTGCGGAGCCGTCGCCAGCCATGCGGCCGCGAGAAGGCGCCATGCGGCCGCGAGAGGGCACGGTCGCCGCGAATCGCTCTACGCGCGACCACAAGCGCTCCCAACACGCGTCTGCCTGCTCACCGTACAAAAGTCGCAATCGAGGCTCGACCCGGCGCCGTAGCTGTTCCTGCATGATGCTTCGTTCGCTCCCAGATTTTCTCAAGCTGAGGTCGCCCCAGTTGAGGTCGCCCCAGTTGAGATCTTCCCAGTTGAGGGGCGAAAGGTACCGACTAAATAGTCTCCGGCAACCCGGTCCTCCACGCGCCCGATCGAACCGATCCGGACCCGACAACGCGCGGTCTGTTGAGCGATGCACTTCATCTCGATTCGTTTCATAGTACGGTCATGACAAGTTTTCGGGGGGAGGCTCGTTGGATAACCATGGCGGGGTGGGTCGCGGTCGCCGCATGGATGTTCGGCTCAGCGTGTGACGCGCCATCATCGGACGGGGGTGGCCGAGACGGCAGCGTCCGCGATGGCATCATGGCCTTTTCGGGTGATTCACTCGACGACTCGGGCCGCCCAAACGCGGATCCGCCGTCGAGCGACCTATGCGCCGATGGCTCACGTGCTCGGACGCGGATTCCCGCGGACATCATCGTGGTGGTGGACAACTCGGGGAGCATGAGCGCGCAAATCGGTTCCGTAGTCGCGCGAATCAACGCCGATTTCGCGGCGATTCTCGACGACGCGGCGATCGACTACCGAGTCATCGTGATTTCTCGACACGGACCCATCGGCCTCGACGCCAACTCGTGCGACGACCACGGCATCTGCATCGGCGAAGGCCTCGCCGGAGACATCTGTGACCCCGATGGCCCGCCGAAGCTCACCGATCGCTTCAAACACTACAGCATCTGCATCGACAGCGACGATTCCTTCCGAAAGCTTGCCGCGAGCTTCGATCGATCGCCGCCGGGCTGGGCGGGAAGGTTTCAACCGAGCAGCTACTTCAACTCCCGGCGCCAACCCGTGGCTCTAGACGACGCGCCGGATGGCTGGAGCGAATGGCTTCGTCGCGACGCCACGCGCACGTTCCTATTCATTACCGACGACGACTCGAACGAACCCGACGAGCGCTTCAAGGCGTGGATGTACTCCAAAGATCCAAGCTTCTTCGGCACCGAAACCAATCCCAACTGGGTGGCCCATTCGATTCTCGGGCTCGACGAAAACGAGCCCCCCACCGCCCCGTGGCAGCCGAGCGATGCGCTCGTGTTCGGCGAATGCGAGCTGCCGGGCGTAGGCCGCGGACACGGCGCGGGAGAAGACTATCAACGCCTCAGCCGAGACAGCGGCGGTCTACGGTTTCCCATCTGCCAAAATGCAAACTTCGATGTAATTTTTCAGGCTGTCGCCACCGACATCGTGTCTTCGTCGGGTACCTCGAGACGCGGCGGACCCCGCCCCCAAGGGTGCGGGACCTAGCCACGCGGACCGGTGACCCGTAACCTCAAACGGGGACAACAAGACTCCCACAGCGCTGTTCGGCTCGCGGCCTAGTCGCGTGAAAGCAACGTCAAAATAACACCCCGCTCGAAAGGCATAGTTTTTGCTGATGCGGCTCTCGATGGTTCTTGCATCGAATGCTCTCCGCGCCACCCCGATCAGAGAGAGAAAACTGGTTTTGTGGTGGTCGCTATGGATTGGAGTCTCCGGATGCACGGCAGCCGTTTCCGATGATGAACTCCGGGCGAACAAAAGCACTAAGTGTGAAATCTACGAAACGTTGAGTCGTTCCCAGGGCGCGAACCTCACGCGGAAGATCAACGCGCTGGTCCAAGGCGGAAAACCCGGGCAGCGCGATGACTGCACGATAGTCGCGCCCGAGGGCGCAAACCTTGCCAGAATCAACCTTGGTGAATTGGATTTGACCGGTGCGAGTTTCTCAGGTGCCAACCTCTACGGCGCAAGTTTCACCCGCGCTAATCTCACGAACGCAAACTTTGACCGAGCAGATCTGGTTGGCACAAACTTCTCCCGCGCAAACTTAGATGGCGCCACGTTCAGAGGAGCGCTGATCCATCAAACGAACTTCGCAGGAGTCATCCTGCAAGACTCCGACGGTCGCGACCTGAGGCCCATAGATTTTGGTCAGGCGCGCTGCTCTGGCGACGCGTTCTACTTCGACAGACTTCGCGTAAGGAACGCTCCGAGAGACAAAGAGCAATGCGAGTGCGGAGAAGTTTATCCGCGGACCGCTTGTCCCAGTGAAGGCGCATGTCGGAAATACTATCCCAGAGCCGTATGCAGAAGGACAAGCGCCCGACAATAAACAATCATGCTCGGATCACTTAGTTAAACCCAACTCCGAAAGCCCCACCAACGTCACACCGTTCTCCTCTGCTGTGTCGCGTAGACTTCGGGTGAACCCGGTTTTGCTAAACAGCGCGCAGTGCACATGATAGCCCGATAGCTTGCGAAGCTTTTTGACTTTCAAAAGAAGCTCATCATACGACGCGCGGCTCATCGCGCGGGAGTGCCATTTGCATTCACCGACGAGAAGGTTGCGGGTTTCAGGGTCGATTGCGCATACGTCGATCTGCACGTCGCGGCGAAACGCCTGGCCAACCCACTGGGGCTCGAACGGCAGCGCTCCTTCGTCGGCGCAGATCTCGACGTAACGCCGGCAGAGCTCCTCAAATGCATTCACGGCCACGAAGCGCTCGAACCCTTTGCGAATCAGTCGCAGCAGCTGGTCGTTTCTTTGCTGCTCGAGAAGCTGAACGTTGGGGGCAATAAACTGAAAATAGAAGCGCAGGTATGCGTCGCGTATTTCGTAGCGTACCAGTCGCGTATGAAGAGGGTCACCCGAAGCCAAACTCGCTACTTTCCGCACGAAACGAAGAGTTTCGAGCGTATGCAGGTATTTGCCCATATGAGGCAGGCGCACGCCCGTTCGATCCGAAATCTGTTGTGGCGAGAGCCGGTTTCCCCCGAGCGCTTGCAAAATCGCGAGGTACGTTCGGGGCTCCGAGATCTCGTCTTGAATGAGCACCATTGGCTCTTGGCGGAAAATGGTCATCGGCGAAAGAATCACGGTCCGCAGGTTCTGCTCGACCGAAACGTCTCCGTTCCACATCTCCAGGTATTTGGGTACGCCACCGACAACTCCATACGCTTCAACCAGCTGGCTCGCGCTGTAGCGCGGGAGAAAGAATCGCAGTTCGTCGGGCGGCAACTCCCCAAGTAGGATGTCCGCAGTCGTCCGACCAAAGAGCGGGCGTCGACCGGAAATGAACTCTTCGTGCATCATGTTGTGATGCGAGCCAGAGAGTACCAACACAATATTCGAACGCTTCAAGCGACGGTCCCAAGCCACTTGAAGTGTGCTCGAGATATGAGGAACGCTTTCGAGCAAATAGGTGAACTCATCAATGACGTACACCACGCGCTTCTTCTGGGCGATATTCGCCAGCGCTTCAAAAAACGCTTCCCACGATTCAAATACCGCCCCCCTCGGTTCCGGCAAGATGTGCGAGAGAGCGCGACGCGCTTTCAAGCAGCCATTTGGACGTCGATCGCTGGGCCGTCCACATTGCCCGCGAGCCCTTCTGACGATCGAGCCAATGCGTCAGCAGCGCCGTCTTTCCGATGCGTCGACGACCATACAGCGCAACTAGCTGCGCATTTCGGGCGCGCTGGATAGCGGAAAGCTGACCCAGCTCTTTGCGGCGGCTGTAGAAATCCATTTGGTTACGTACTCAGTATATTACTGACCATGTAACCAAATGCACGAACGAATGCGTCGGGGCGGTTCCAACGGCGTCGAATCGATGGTTAGTCGCGTGGTGGTGACCACAGCTTCTCATGAATGCTGGAATCGGTGAAAAACGACTGGAAGCTTTCCCATACAAGTCTGCAAGATTCGTTTTGTCGGGGCCCGAACCAGAGTGTCGTTTTACCCTCGGTGCTGATGCTTCCGAGGAAACGTTTCACTTCCAACTTCGGGTATTTGAACTGAGTTTGTAGCGCCGTGATTTCGTGAAACACCGCGCCATCGCGGTATTCCTGGCGAAAATGGGCGTACCAGGTGGCTCGATGCCAACGAGGGTCGTTCTCCTGTTCGGGTGATGCTTCGGGAATCTTCACATCATTCGGAGCACGAATGACGAACGCGGGAAAGGTGTTGTCGGAGCTGCCGTAGATTTCGTACGGATCGCACTTCGCGAGCAGCGTCTCCGTGGAGACCTGCTTTTCGGCGATTTCTGAGACGTCTGGCGAATCGGCGTGTTCCGCTACACACGATGCCAAGAGAAAGAGACCGAGAGACAACAAACGCATACTGCAACCTCCAGCGCGAGCTTGCGCGTTCATACCGCGCTTTCAGAGCATCGCCAAGGACGCCACGAGTTGCTCGTTGCGGGCGACGAACTTACTCGCGCGAAGGTGTGTCCGGCCAGCACACGCGAGCCCCTTTCTCCGGTTGCGTCTCGAACAAGCTCTTGAGTCGCGCTTCGTTGCTGGCCCCGCAGTTGCCTTTGACCGCGCTCCCGCCTCCTCGCCACTCGAACCGCACAATTCCGTCGGTTTGTAGCTTGAGGCGCTCAACGAACGAGCCGGCGCCAGCAAACTCAAATTCGCGGTGGTCATCCCTCCGCTCCATCCAGCAAGCTTTGTTCGCCGTAAACGAAAAGCGGTAGTCCCCGGGCTCGGTCGTGGCTGATTTTCCGGGAGGGATTGTGGTGTTCACGTAGCCCCGCACCGTATGGCCATCGAGGATGATCTGCGCTCTGTTGGCCAGTCGCTCGCCGCTCTCTAGGTCGCCACATCGGGCCACCTCATAGGAGACCGACGATTTTTCGCGGCTCTGGAAACTCTCCGAATCGGATATCTGCGCAGAGCAGCCCAGCGCTGTCGCCGCAGTAGCGAACATCACGGTTTGTCGAAACGAACCGAGCCTGCCGTACTTCATGAACTTCATTCCCTTACTCGCTCGATGAGCTAGAGCTTGCTTGCCCACTTGCTCACTTGCTTCAGAGCAAGGAGCGTTCCAACCACCATGCTCCGCACATGGCCCAACCATGGGGACAGATCCACGGCCCGACGACAGTGCAGGCGGAAAAACAATGCGCGGTTGTATTTTCAGCGGAGTCATTCGTCGTTTGCAAGGAAGGCGCAGCTTCCACAAGCACGCCGATTCGCAGCCATCCTATGACTGCGGCTCGCTTCTCCTTGCCTCAGTCTGTCTAAGAAAGACATCGAAGCGCGCGCCGCCTCCCGATCCGTCCGGTGCGGTGCGGTTGGTTGCTGTGATGGTGCCGCCGATGCGTTCGACAATGTTGTGGCAGACCGCGAGGCCGAGGCCAGTGCCGTGGCCGGCCGATTTGGTGGTGACGAAGGGTTCGAAGATGTGGTCGAGGAGGTCTTCGGGAATGCCTGGGCCATCGTCTTCCACGCGCAGGCGCACTTGGCTTTCGATAGAATGGGCGTCTCCGATCGACTGCACATCTCCGATCGACTGCACATCCCCGATCGACTGCACATCCCCGATCGACTGTGCCGAAACGACAATCGTGCCGCGGCCGGAGAGCGCATCGGCGGCGTTGAGCAGCAGGTTCAAGACGACTTGGGTGAGCTTATCGGGCGCTCCCTGCACAAGCGGGAGATCGAGAGGAAGCTTGGTCTCGATACGTACGTGGCGGAGGTTTTTCTGCGGCGCCACCAAGCGAACCGCGTCGTCTACGACGTCGAAGAGGCTTGCGTGCTGGCCTCGTTCGTCGTCGCCTTGGCGCGAGAAATCGAGCAGTTCACGAATGATATTGTGAATGCGTTCGGTTTCTCGCTGTACCCGGCCGAGAAACTCCGCGCGCTCTTCGTCGCTGAGCTCGCCCGCGCGGACAATCTCGATCAGCCCCACGATGGCCGACAAGGGGTTGCCGATTTCGTGGGCCACCCCTGCCGCGAGCCGGCCCACCGACGCAAGCCGTTCGCCTCTCAAGACTTGCTCTCGGGCAGAGTGTAGATCGCTGGTTGTTTGCTCGAGTTCTTTGAGTCGCTGCTCGAGCGCTGCGCGGTCGGAGCTTAGCTGCCCTGCCATTTCGTTGAAAGAATGCGCGAGGCGTCGTACTTCCGCCGCGCCATGCACAGGCGCGCGCACCGAAAGATTGCCCGCGGCGAGGCGTTCGGACGCGCGGGTGATTTGCTCCACCGGGCGAACGGTCAGGTACGTGAGCGCGACATAAGCGAGCAGCAGAATGCAGCCGCCGGTCACCGCGACGTAGAGCAAGAGCAAGTTGTAGTGCCGCCGGCTCGATGCGAACGCCGGTTGCGTCCAGATCCGGATGCTGCCGTTCGGCCCGACCGATGCGTCAATCGCGCGCCCAGACGCCATGCCGACGACCCACGATGCAAGCGTGCCGCGTTCGTATTCGACGCCCACCACGCCCCCGTGGCCGACCGCCGCCTCGGCAAGCGCGCGAAAACGCGCGCGGTTCGAACGCTGCCCCTGGTTCGGCTGAGCGTTTATCGCGAGCGCGATGACGCGCGCCGTCGTCTCAAGCTGGCGTCGCTGGTCACGCCCGCGTGAACCTTCGGTAATCTGCACGGTGGCGATCCCGAGAAGGGTAAACGCCGCAACAAACGCGACCGTGAGCGCAACCACGATCTGTATGCGAAGCCCAAACCCTGCGCGCGTAGCTTGCCGCCGGTTCATCTGTATCTGTTCAGGGGGTCTTCCGAGACCCCCTCGATTGGTGAACTCGGTCCACCAATCTTCACCCCTACCGTACGAATCGCTCCGCTCAAGCGGATCGAGCTGCCGCTACTTTGCACAAAACCGTTCCTAGTGAGGCTCCAGAGGGGTGGGTGAACAGATACGTTCATCTTCGCCTCCGCAGCGGATCGGCGTCCGGCTCGAACGTTCGAGGCGGGCCCAAGAAGTTAGTTCGAAGTCCCGTAGTTCATTGCGTCGGGATTGGTGTAGGAGCTTAGGGCAATGCGGAGAATCGTTCCGGCGTAGTCTCGACGCAGTGGACGCGCGGGGACGGGGGGCGGCAAGCCACGCAAGCTGCCAGACAAGATCGCCTGAGATACTGCGTCCAGGTGCCGAAACTTTAGTCCCAGCGCGGGCACGTCACACACCGAGCGGCGACCGCGCACAAGCCGCACCACCGTCGCTTCACCATCGAGCCAGCTTCGGCTCCCCGGCGCGCGCAGCGAAACCAAGACGGACTCCCCGAGACGCGCCACCTGGTCGCTCTGCACCAAGAGCCCCTCCGCCGATACGTTGAGACCGCGGCGAGAGAGCAAACGAAAGCCCTCCTCGGCGACCACTTCACAATCGATCTCCGCGACCCGGCGCACGCTTCGACGCTCGGCAGCATCTTGAACCCATCTATGTTGTGGCATCGAAGGTCTCCCTGTGTATGGCGGCTCGGATAGAGGCTCGATTGTTATCCGACTATTTCCCACCTTATCCTACATGTAGGTGTCGAGGAAATATTTCGCGCAGAACCCACAGATCGGCGCCATGCCAGAGAAATATGCATGCCGACCGCCGCAGCGTTCCTGTAGTCGCTCGCGCCGTTTGGTCGCTAGAGGGAAATTGGTCGCTAGCGAGAAAAGGGCATTTCCATGGCGAGCGCGCCGCCAGGGGGCGGCGGCACTTTCCAGGTGCGAACTTGACCCGTGAGGCATTGGCCCAGGGTTTTGTCGCCGGTGCTATTGCGAACCACCGAGGCGGTGCCTACTTGGCCATCTTTTTTGATGTTCATGCGCACCACCACCACGCCATGCAGCGTGGGTTTGTTGCGGGTGGCGCGGTCGAAGCAGGTTTGGGCCCGCGCCGCGTAGTATCGGCGCACGACCGAGCGAACGCGCGACCCGTAGAGGTCCATCGCGATATCCCGTTCTTGGAACGCTTCAGAAGGGATAGTCCCGCTCTGCTGGCTGGAATCGGCTTTTTTTGAATCGGGCGTTGTTGAACCGGAGACTTTCGAACCCGATGTTGTCGAACCCGATGTTGTCGACGGAGCTTCGGGATTCGACGACGAGGCATTCTCCGCGGACGATTTTTTGGCACCGGTCTGAGCTCGAGGCGACGAGCCCGTCTTGCGGTCTGCGGCCCGCGCGCCGCCTTTCTTGTCTGCGGAAGTGGAACTCTTGGGCGACTTTTTCTTTCTGCCCGATCGACTCGAGCCTGTTCGCGCAGACTCACCAGACGATGTGCGTCCGTTGTACCGCTCCGACGCTTGCGACGCCGGCCCGCCGCCCGGTCGACCGGCCACAAAATCGACTGCATCTTCGGATTCGTTAGCTGGCGAGGGCGCACCAATGACAAACGGGTCGTCTGGTTCGGCCTCGCCAACCTCTTCCGGCGCGCTGCTTTGCATGCCGAACCATGCACCCGCGGCGCCGAGGGCAACCAGCAGCACCGCCGAAAAAGCAATCACGGCCCACACGCGACCCGATGAGCGCACGCCGATCGCTTGCAGCGACATACTGGCAGATGACGCTCCAGCCGAAAATCCGCCGGTCGATGGGCCTTGTGACGGGCCCCGCGCCGAAATGCCCGGCGCCGAAATACCCGGCGCCGCGCTGGTCGCGCTGGACACAAACCCCGGGTAGAGATCGGACGGTCCCGACTCGTCCATCGGCTGTTGGGTCAGTGGAGTATCCGGAATCGCCGATGCCGGAGCCCCGCCGGGGGCGCCAGGAGAACCGTCGCGACCCGCTTCCGACGCCTTCACCGCCGTGGCGGCCTGTTCCTCAAGACCCAAGCCAAACTGAGTGGCCCCCGCATCGCCGCTGTTCGGGTCGATCTTCGCGCCGCACATGTTGCAGAAGCGAGCCGTGTCAATGTTTTCCGCGCCGCACGATGGGCAATACATGGGACGGCAGCATAGCCGAGGGTTCGTGCTCAGACAGCCGCGGCAAGCTTTTCTTGCGCCATCATGTGTGCCACCCGGTGGGTAGGTGACATCGCGCGCGACGCGCGGTCGACAATCTCGTAGATGCGGTCGTGGATTCGGTCCACCCTCGCGCGCACGTCGGCCTCGTCGTAGCCGCTCACCTCCGAGGCCACGTTGATAAGCCCGCCCGCATTTAGTGCAAAGTCCGGCGCATAGACGATGCCCCGGTGAAAAAGCGCGTTTCCGTGTTTTGGCTCGGCGAGTTGGTTGTTCGCGGCGCCCGCTACGATTTTGCACCGCAATCGGGGAATTGTTTCGTCGTTCAGCGCGCTGCCGAGCGCGCAGGGGGAAAAAACGTCGCAGGCGACTTCGTAGATCTGCTCGAGGGGAACCACCCGAGCTCCAAAATCGCGCTCGGCGCGTTCGGCTTTGAGGGGATCGATATCCGCCACCGTGAGCTCGGCGCCGCGGGCGTGAAGCTCCCCGCAAAGATGATACCCCACGTGCCCCACCCCTTGAACGGCCACGTGCAGACCCTCAAGGTCACTACGACCAAGCGCAAACCGCGCGAGCGCTTGAATGCCGCGACGCACGCCGAGCGCGGTGAATGGACTCGGGTCCCCCGATCCGCCGTGTTCCGGCCGTACGCCGGTGACGTGGGTGGTCACTGAACGAATGGCCTCCATATCCTCGACGCTGGTGCCGCTATCTTCGGCGGTGATGTAGTGACCGCCCAGGTGGTGCACGAACCGGCCAAACGCCCGAAATAAGGCTGCGCGATCGAACCGTCCTGGCGGCCGCATGATCACTGCCTTGCCGCCTCCGTGGGGAATATCGCTGATCGCCGCTTTGTAGGTCATGCCCCGGGCCAGGCGCAGCGCGTCGACGATCGCCGCCGATTCGTTTTGGTAGGGAATAAATCGGCAGCCGCCGAGCGCAGGCCCGAGCCGACTATCGTGCACCGCCACAATGGCCTGCAGGCTCGTGGCCGCATCGCGATGCATGTGAAGTTCGCCGTAGTCATAGTGCTCCATGGTATCGAACACGGTCATGTCGATTGCTCCCTCGCGACGCGCCTGAGTCTTCGGAACCTGGGCCCGCAGAACTGGGGCCCACAGAACTGGGGTCTCCAAACCTGCATCTTTAATGGTTCCTTGCGTTGCATGGTTGGCGCAAACTTGAGGCGGCCCATGTGGCGTGCGACCACCGGGCTTCTGGAATCCATGCGCGCCGGCACTTACCACCGTCTCTTCATCGCAACCATGGCCGCGACGGCGCTGCTCGCTCCGTCTCTTGCCGCAGCAAGCGAGGGCGACGGTTTCTACGGTCGATGGGATCACGACTTTACCTTGTCGGCAGGGCTCGGCGGAGGCGTGGCGTTTCTGGGAAACGACGAAACGGCCGCGGTGACCGGCGACCTACGATTGCGCATCGCAGACGCAGCCGGCCCCGTGATCGCCGGGCGATGGGCCCCTAACGCGCGCGACTATCTGTTTTTCGGGGTAGAAATCCGTCCTCTATTTCCGATGCTGCCGCTCATTGGCTTAGCTACTGGCGACGAGTTTTGGGACCTCACCCTTCAGTCGCTCAGCGTGGACATCGGCGCCGCGGTACTGCCCTTAGCCGGCGATACGGGGGTGGGTCTGGGGGTTGGCATTGCGCTCTCCGTCCCCGTGGTGCTGCCGGCATGGGCAGGGCGAACGCGAGGGCTCCGATGGGGCCAAGGGATTTGGATTCGCTGGGCGGCGCGTTTTGTAGATGCTTCCTCAAGTTACCAGGCGGCGCCTTCCGGAGGCGACGGCGACGAGTGGATGATTTCCGCATCGCTCATCCTCAAAATGGGTCTTGGGTCGGGGACGAGCAGCTGGGAGCCCGCTCGGTATCGATTGCGCTAGCGAAAGCGCCGAATAGATGCCCAAGTTTACCGATCGACGGGGGGGACATCGCCGGCTACAACGGGCGCGTGAGACGGACAAAAATCGTATGCACGCTCGGCCCAGCGAGCGATTCTCCCGAAATGGTGGCCAAGCTGGTCGCGGCCGGCATGGACTGCGCGCGGCTTAATTTTTCGCACGGCACGCACGATTCCCACGCACAAACCGCAAAACGGGTGCGGGAGGCGTCACAGGCAGCGGGACGCCCGCTCGCCATTCTGGCGGATTTGTGTGGCCCGAAAATGCGCATCGGGAAGTTTGCAGACGGCAAGGTCGAACTGCCGGTCGGCGCGAAGTTCACCTTCACGACGCGGGACATCGTCGGTTCGGTGGCTGAAGTCTCGGTCACGTACAAGCCGCTACCTCAAGACGTCAAGGTCGGCGACGCGATCTTGCTCGACGACGGTCTCTTCCGCATGCGGGTCGTCGACATGACCGACACCGACGTGCACACCGAGGTCGAAGTGGGCGGGGAGCTTTCCAACAACAAAGGCCTCAACCTTCCGGGCGCGAACCTGAGCACTCCGGCGCTCACCGAAAAAGACAAAGTCGATCTCGCGTTCGCGGTGGGCGTTCTCAAAGTCGATTATCTCGCACTATCTTTCGTGCGAAGCCCGGAGGACGTCCTCGAAGCGCAGGCGCTATCCAAAGGCACGCCCGTGGTCGCCAAGATCGAAAAGCCTGAGGCGGTCGAACGATTGGAAGAAATCGCCAACGTCGCCGACGGGCTGATGGTGGCGCGAGGAGACTTGGGCGTCGAAATCGGATCAGAAAAGGTCCCCGTGATTCAGAAACGGATCATTCGAGAAACCAATGCGCGGGGTAAAATCGTGATCACCGCGACGCAAATGCTCGACTCGATGATTCGCAACCCGCGGCCCACGCGCGCTGAAGCGGCCGATGTCGCCAACGCGGTGATGGACGGCACCGATGCGGTTATGCTCAGCGGGGAGACGGCCTCCGGCCGCTATCCGATCGAAGCGGTCGAGATGATGTCGGCGATCGTGCAAGAAGTCGAAAACGAGTGGCTTGAAGAGCTTTCGCGGGAAACCCGCGACCGAAAGATCATCGCCCACGAAGACTGGGATTTCCCCTCCGCAGCAGCCCGCGCCGCGGCCGCGCTCACCACGCATTTGCCGCTCAAAGCCGTGGTTTCCTTCACCGGCGATGGCCAGTCGGCGCATCTCATGGCCGAACATCGGCCCCGTTCGCCCATCCTCGCCATCACCAGCGATGCCCGCGCGGCGACTCGTTTGGCGCTCTCCTGGGGGGTGATTCCCCGCCTTGAGATTCCGCCTGAAACGCTCGAGGAAACCACCCGCATCGCCACGTCTTTGTTGGTGCGCGAGGGCCTCGCCAAGAAAGGCGATTCGTTTGCCATGGTGCTCGGTTGGCCGATTTCCGAGCGCAGCAACACCGTGAAGCTATCGCGACTGTAGAGCCCCTTGCCCCCTGACGCTGACATCCCGCGACAGATCGGTCGCTACAACGTGGAGCGCCTTCTCGGGTCGGGGGCGATGGGGTTTGTATTCTTGGGCGCCGATCCTGAGCTGGATCGACCGGTGGCCATCAAAACGGTGCGTGACCTGGGGATGGACTCCGCCAGCATGCAAACGTTTCTCGAACGCTTTCGCAACGAAGCCCGAGCCGCTGCACGACTGGCTCATCCGCATATCGTACAGGTCTACGATGTCGGCGAAGACCCCGAATGGGGGCCGTATCTTGTTTTCGAATACATCGCCGGCTCGACGCTGAAACAGATCTTGCGCGCGCAGGGTCCCCTATCACCCGAAAAAGTCGTGCAGCTCGCGGAGGAAATCGGAGACGCGCTTAGTCTCGCGCATACCCACGACATCATTCATCGTGATCTCAAACCGGAAAACCTACTCGTTCAACCCAATGGCCGAGCCAAACTCGCGGACTTTGGAATCGCTCGGGTGCCCGACGCACTGCTGACGCGCGAGGGACAGTTTTTGGGAACTCCGTGCTACGCCGCTCCTGAGACCATCTCGGGGGCCGCGTACAGCCCCCAAAGCGACCTATTTTCGTTCGCCGCGGTGATGTACGAAGCCATCTCCGGGCAGCGCGCGTTTCCCGGAGACGACGCGCTCTCGGTCGCCCAAAAAGTCCTTCACGACGTTCCTCCGCCTCCGAGCGCGATGACGTCCGAACTTAGCGCCGTGCCGCCGGAAGTCGACGACGTGATCATGGAGGGATTGTCCAAAAACCCCGGCGATCGATTGGAATCGGCCGCCGATTTCGCCGCCGCACTTCGCGCCGCCTACGAAGACGCGGGATACGTGGTGACGGAAGAGTCGTCGCGGCCTGGCAGCCGTCGATTTCCTCTCGAAGCGAAGCGGCCCAAGAAACAAAGCAGCAATATCGGTTTCGTATTCGTGCTGATATCGATGTTGGGGCTTGGGGTAGGCCTCATCTACGCGCTCGACCGCGCTATTTCGCCGGACGTCGGACCAGAGGACAGTGCCGAAGAGGACGACACGGTCGATGACACCGAATCCTCTGACGACCCATCCACAACAAGGCGCCCACGCGCCATTGCGACAACGGACGATCGTGACGCAACCCCGAAAGACGCGGGCTCCGGCGACTCGGGTAAAGCAGACGCCGCATCCGACGCGGCCACTCCGCTTCAGGCGCTTACCTCGAGGCACGATCGCGAAGAGGCGGCCAAAGACGCCCTCGCCGAGGCGCGACGGCATCTCGCCGCCGGCAAGCACGAACAAGCACAGCGCGCCCTCGACAAGGCACGCGCGCACGACCCCGAAAACCCCGACATCGACGCTCTCGCCCAAAAACTCCGCGAAGCGGTTTCGAAATCGGCTGACCCCGCCAAACCCACCTCAAAGGGTCCGTAGGTTAGTCAGGCTACGCGTCGTTCACGTAGCGGCGGTAGCGTCCATCGCGAAAAGCACTGAGGATTTTTCGTAGTTGATCGCCATCGCCTTCTTCGACATGGAGCACTCCGCTACGCAGAAAGCGGCTAAACCCGGGAATCTCGTGCAGTCTTGATTTGTCGAGGCTCACGCAACCCATTTTCCATTCGCCGAAGGTGCGGGTTTCAATGCTCGATTTCTTGAGCACGAGCACGTTGTTGTGCCGCTTGTCCAACGCGATTTTGTCGTAGAGCGCGTGCACGGCTTCTTCGGGCCCTTCGAGCACCTGCAGAAACGACCCATCTAGATAGAGCAAGATGCCGCTTACCCCGAGTGCATGATTGTTGGCGCGAGCCTTTTCAAGCAGTTCAGCGAGCTCCTCGTCATCGAACGGGCGGGTCGCGCCGCTCGCGTATACCACTTCAATTAGCGACTCGGCCTGAGCCGGCGGCTCGGTCGAAGACTTGGTGCTCATGGATAGGCCTCCAATCTCTTTAACCGACCGGCTCGAGAAATAGTTTAGCGTCTCACGACAAATCGAGAGCTAGAACACGTAGCGTAGATACAAGGCGCCGTGCACACCGATGGCAAGTTCGCCATCCGGACCTTGTAGATTCGGGTGAAGACGACTGCCCCCGAGCACACCGATGCTGTGGTGACGATTGCGCATATGCCAGTCAAAACCGAGCTGACCACCGTAGATGAGACCTATGTTGTCGGTTTCGTTGAGACCGTAGGTGCGCAAAACGTCAGTGGTGACAAAGCCAAGGCCAAACTCGCCACCCAGCCAAAGCGCCGCGCGGGCGCTGAGGTCCAGCTGAAATCGCACCTCCGCCATCACGTCCAGGAGCTCAAACGCAGCGGGGCTCGGTGGTCTGGGCGCGTCGGTGCGATGGATCGATCCGTCAACGGAGAGCTTCACCCACAGCCAGCGCCAGATTTCATAGCCGAAGCCGATGTTCAGGTACGGCCCGGCATTCGAAAACCGGCCGACCCCGCCAATGAAACCGCGCGCTCCAATCATGCTCTCCAGGAAAAACCCGTGCGCATACAGATCCCGGGTGACTTCGATGGCTTCGGGGGGCAAGCGCTCCACGTCAAGCCGGGTGGGGTCAGGCTCTTCTTCAAAGGGCTCTTGTGCGGTCGCGACAGACGTTATCAACGCGCCATGCGCAATCGCGACGCCGCCCGCCAGAATCCAGGCGCCGATCGTCCAGGTCGCCTTCGATCGAGTCAGCCTCCTCCAAGCATCTCGCGTCACCTGACTAGGGTACAATAAAGACCAGGGAACAATAAACCAGGGAACAATAAACCAGAGAGACTTCGCTCGAGGTTATTGCGCCATGCTCGCGGCCTGCGCCGCGGCGACCGCGGCGGCGGGCTCAAACAGCTCGGGCTGCGGGAGTTCCCAGCGGTCTTCTTCGCTGACGATGCGGCCGCTTTCGTCTCGTGCACGCACTGTCGCTTCGAGCACAACGCCGCCGGCACCAAATGCCACCATCCCAAGACGAACGCCGGTAAGCGCAGGGACCACATCGGGAATGAACTGCTGCGCGCGTTCGTCCAGCGCCGACTGGTTTTCGAAGAAAACGATTTGGTTGGGATTGGGCGCCCCGTTCACCACCGTCGCCAAATCGACCGCGATCTCGTCGAGCTCTTCTTCACGAATGGTCCCAAAACGACGCTCTCTCGGCTCGAGGCGAATCATGCGCTCCCACTGCGAGAAATCGACCACCACATCCTCATCCGCGACCTGAACCGTGGGCGAATACTCATGAAACTCGTTGAAGCCGTTCACCGTGAGCGTGACGCTGCGCGGTTCTTCATCGAGATTGATCAGCACCCAGTCGATTTCGATTTCGTATTGGCCCCGGACCACCCACGGCAACCGGTCGTACGGAATCGATACATCGCCAACTTCGGACAGCGCTGCGAACTGCTCATCGCTCGGCGCTTCGATAGGAAATTCGATCCGCTCTTCGACCACGAACACCGACACATCATCGCCTTCAAATGTTGCCGGGGTGTCTTCGGTCAACGCGAACGAAAAGAGCCCGTCTTCGCCAATGAACTCACGTTCGCCTGAGCAACCGTCCATGAGCAAGCTGCCGATTGCGAACGAGCAAGCGATCACGAAGCGAAGCTCCCGACATGCCCGCTGGCGCACCATATCGAAAAACATCTTCTTGAAGATAGCACTACCCACCGCGACCTGCTCATCGCGCTGCGTGCGACACCTCCCTACACGCGCCCCCGGCTCAAAGCCCGCCCGCCATCTGACTCCTCGCGTCGGGGCTCGTATACTCCGCGCGTGTCCGCCCATATGCTCGCCGGTCGTTTCGAGGTTCTCGCGCCCGTAGGCCAAGGCGGTATGGGGAGCGTCTTCCGGGCCCATGATCGGACCGATGGTTCGGTCGTGGCCGTGAAAATCAGCACCCATTCCGATCGAGACACGGTGCTGAGGTTTCTGCAGGAGGGGCGAATTCTTTCTCGTATTTCGCATCCCGGCGTGGTCGGTCATCGGGCACACGGAGTGACGGCAGACGGATCGCTGTTCTTGGCCATGGATTGGCTCGATGGAGACGATCTTCGCGCCCACCTCGCCGCTCGAGGCATGTCGGTTCTCGGATGTCTCACGGTTGCCCGACGCCTCATCAACGCCCTGTCGGTCGTACACCAAGCCGGCGTCGTGCATCGGGATCTCAAACCGTCCAACATTATGCTCCCCCAAAGCGATGAGAAGGAGGCGACGCTCGTCGATTTCGGAATCGCATCGCCACCGCTTCTGCGGATCTCGTCTGCCTCACCGAACAACAGCGCCGATGCGATCGCAGGCACCCCCGGATACCTCGCCCCAGAGCAGATCGCGCAAGGAACGGTAAGCGAGCGAAGCGATTTCTTCAGCCTCGGATGCGTACTTTTTGAATGCGTCACCAATCAACCAGCATTTCGAGCTAACGATCTCGACGATTTGCGCGCACGCATTCTCCATCAGCCGCCACCCGACATCGCCGACATACGGCCCGACGTCCCTCCTCGTTTCGCTTCACTGATTCACAATCTGCTGGCCAAGAATCCAGACGATCGCCCCTCCGGGGCGCAGGAACTCCTCGACCTGCTCCGGCAGATCGAAACTCTCGATCGAGAATCCGGCCTCGCGTCAGCAGGACCTGAACCACCCGCGAAGGCGCTTTGGATAACCGATCACGAGCGGCGCGTGGTGACCGTCGTCCTCGCGGTCACGAACCCTAACCCGAAGATCAAAGACACAGGGCAAAATGAAGCCTTCGCGAACACGTTGAGTGTGCGCGCCTCGCCACGGAGCATCGTCAAGATCTCTGAGCGATACGGCGCCCGTCTCGATGCGCTTTCGGATGAGATGTTCGCTTTCATCTTCGAAGGGCCTCATACACCGTTCGAACGTGCCTATCGCGCTATGGATCTCGCGCGCGACATGCGGCGACAATACCCAACGCTACCGCTCGGCATCGCCACGCTACGACGCAGTGAATCTCGCGAAAGCCTGTTGAACGCGGTCACCCCACTTTGCGAGACACTACAACGCCGAGACATCAGCAAACCGCTCGACATTCAAGTCGACGAGGACACAACACGGCTCTTGCAGCAGCGCGCGACGAATAAGGAAAACGCCGCGCAGCCAGCTCTCTTTGTTGGAAGACAACAAGAACTCGGCACACTTCGAGAGGCACTCGACCAATGCGCAAACCAGCGCCGAGCCCGAGCCATGATCGTGTCTGGCGAAGCAGGCCTTGGAAAAACGCGACTCGCGGCAGAGTTTCGAGCATGGGCAGAGAAGAAATACGGACACGTAGTTCAACTGGACGCGATGGCCAGTTTGTCGCCCGGACCCTACGGCGCGGTGGCGAGCGCACTCAAGACAGCATGGGGTTTGCATCCGCAGAGCGACCTCGCTGACCTGCGCAACGCTTTGCTTCGCATCGCGGCGACATGCACTGCTCGTAGCGCCGAGGATTCGATTCGATTTGCGACCGCCGCGTTTTTGGGAGAGCTGGTAGGCGTACCTTTTCCCGATGATCGATTCGCTCAACTGCGCGCCGCGAGACTCGATCCATCTCTCATGGCGGAACGGATTCGGGAAGCATTTTTCTGCTGGGTGCGGTTTACCTGCCGCGCCGGTCCTACCCTCTGGATCATCGACGACATCCACGCGGCCGACGATGCATCCTCCGCACTCATCGCAGACTGTCTGCAATCTATGATGAACGAGCCACTCTTTGTGCTCGGACTCGCACGATCGGAAACGCCGCTGCCCGCTCTAACGAACGCAACGCGTGTACATCGCCTCGAGCTTGGTCGACTCAGCGTCGACGACAGTCAGCGTCTGGCGCGCGCCTCATTGCGAGCCCCCGCAAGCGAGCGGTGGATATCCGATGCCACGGAGCGCGCACAAGGAAATGCTTTTTTTTTGGAGGAACTGATCCGCGCACAGAACTCGTCTCCGCAGCGTTCCCATGCAACCGCGCGAGTCTCACCGACAGGGCGCAGCGATCCCTATCACGATGCGCACGCTCTCGACGATCGGCCGAGCGATATGCCAAGCGATGACCTTCCGAACACGGTACTTGGGGTCATCGAATCGCGACTATCGGAGTTGACCAATGAAGCGCGTGCCGTGCTGCGCGCAGGTAGCGTGCTCGGGCCCGTATTTTGGCAGCCGGGAATCGAGGTCCTTCTGCGCGCAGATGCGCAAGGCGACGAGCGTGCCAGCTCGATTCGTTCCGCACTCGATTCGCTATGCAACGGCGATTGGATTACCAAGCGCGATTCGAGCCGCTTTGGGCCGACCGAGTATGCATTTCGACACGCGCTGGTTCGCGACGCGTGTTACGCAATGCTGACCGACCGAGACCGAGTCGTGGGCCATTTCGTGGCGGGAGAATGGCTCGAAGGGCAAGGCGAAGACAACCCAGTGATCCTGGCCGAACATTTCGAGCGGGGCGACGCAGGAACCCGAGCGGTGCCTTGGTTTTTGCGTGCTGCGGAACGGTTTCTGCGTGCAAACGATCTGCGAGGCACGATTCACTACGCGGAGCGCGGCGTTCACAGCGGAGCCGAAAACGAATTGCTGGGCGAACTTTGCCTCCGTCAGTCAGAGGCGTTTACATGGCTCGGCCAAGCAACGGATGCCAAGACCGTTGTCTTGAGAGCTCTTTCGTGCCTGACACCAAAGACAGGCCTGTGGTACCGCGCCGTGGCCGAGCTTTGTGACGCATGCGCGGTGCTTGGCACCCCAGACGACACAGACCCTTGGACGAAAGACCTGACCGCTCCTTCGCTCAGCCATGAGCCTCGGGGTCTTGAAACCCAGAGCCAAGAGTTCAAGCACCTCGAGCAACGCGCCGCAGCGCTCTCGCGAATTTCTTTTGCCATGATGCTCATCGGAAAGCAGTCTCTCGCCGAGCAAACGCTCAGCGATGCACAACAGACGTACGAACGAATGGCGACCGCCAATCCGCTGGTTCGGGGACATCTCGAACACGCCACCGCAGCGATCCGCATGATGCAGGGGGCGCGCGAACGCGCCGCGGCGGCGTATCAAGATGCCGCGGAAGCCTTTCGCATGGCCGGAGCGCTCCGGCACGCAAACGGGGCAATGGTGAATACCGGAGCGATGTATATCGAGCTTGGTCTTTCTCGCCGCGCACGCGATATCCTTCAGCCGGCCCTACGCGCCGCCGAGGAACACAACTTTCCCTATTCGATCGAGCTTGCCCGCCTCAACCTGGGCATCGCGCTCTCGCGAAGCGATGAACCCGAGGAAGGGAAACGCCTCGCCCTCCAAGCGTGCCAAGCGTTTCATGCTCAAGGGGACCGCCGGCTCGAAGCATCGGCCCATTGTGCGCTTGCCGAAATGGTTCTCGCAGAGCCGAACTCTACTATCAAAACCCGACGACTCGCTCGCGCGCACGCCTGCCGGGCGGTGCGCGTCGCGAGAGGGTTGCCGGCCGCTCAGGCAGCCGCGTACGGCGTGCTCGCGCAAACGCGGCTTCACGCCGGCCAACCCGAACGAGCACTCGACGCAGCTACCCGAGGCATGGCCCTGCGCGACATGCAGCCTCTCGAGGAACGCGATGTGCTGTTGCGACTGGTCCACGCGGAGGCACTTTTCCATACCGGGAGACGCGATGCTGCGCGTGAGCACCTGAACGATTTAGTATCGGAGCTCGATCGACAGGCTCAGCAAATCGAATCCGCGGAAGCGCGCCGAGCATTTAAGCAGTCGGTTCCCGAGCACCACCGCGTGCACGCACTCGCATCTGCATGGTCGTAACTTGGTGTGGCGTCCGAAGGATGCAGCTAGATCGCCGCTCGGGCGAGAACACCTTCGGACCAATACAATACTTCATCGGAATCTGGAATTGGCCACCACGCGTCTACGTTGAGCGCGATCACGCGGACTTGATCGGAACCAACGCTCGATCGGAGAAGGGCGCGAGGCATATCCGGAGCGTCGGCGATCCAGACAAGCTGGGACGTTTCAACCGAAGAGCCTACGTAGGCTGCCGAACCGGCCATCGCATCGCCTGCGCCGAGCGCGGCAACACCTTCTTCTGTTTCCACGGAGCCTACGAAGAGGGTGCCGCCTTCGTTGATAAACGCGACCTCGGCCGAATCAGGAGAAAACGCGACGCGAAAACGTGTGGCAGAATCTGCGGCGCCGCTCGAGCCCACGTCGGTTCCGATAGCGATCGCGTCCGTGTCTCCACCCGCGGGTACGCTCCAGAGGGTCTCTTCGCTCAGATACACGATGATTTTTTCGTCGGGGGAAAGCGCTTGGCCAACCGCCTCCGCGGTCGCCAATGTCACGATGGGATTTTCTTCCGGTTTTTCGCGAAACCGAAACGAGGGATTTCCATCCACAATAAAGTGAAGAAACTTCCGTCCCGCGGATGCTTGACGCTCGATAAGATGGTCATCACCTTCGAGCAAGCCACTTTCCGCATCGACCAAAATTTCTTCGGTTCCACGTTCGAGCTGAACCCGCGCCAAGCGATCGCCCGCCCGCGCGAAGTTATGGTTGTCGCCGAGCCCCACCGGCGCCATGACCCAGTCGCTCGGCCCAAATGGCATCTGAAACGGGTCCAGCTCGAAGTTCGTGCGCACGCGAAAGTATGTCGGCACGGCGGTCATGGAAGACCCCGCGTTTGCCGGAGAAATGAGAATCAGCGTGCGGCCGCTCGCGGAAAGCTGGTCCAAACCGCCCAGCACCTCGTCCCGTTCGAACAATGTGCGCGCTTGCCGGTAGCCATCTTCTGGGCCGCGAACGCTCACGCGATCTTTGTCGCCTACGCGTTCGCGCACCAGAAGACGCGGCTCGAACTCAGTGTCGTCAACCTTGAGGAGAAAAGATCGAAACTCGCGCACGCCGCGACCACTCGTTCCCACGCTCAGCGAGACAGGTTCGTCTGAACCCGTCACGTCCACGACAAAGAACGAGTTTTGCGCGCCAAAGGCGACGAACCGATCGTCGATGAGAAACTGAACTTCGTCGCCAGAACGAGCTCCTGTGACCATGCGAGCGCGCCCCTGCTCCAAATCGACAGCCCAAAGCTCAGTCTTCCCGTCCGCGCAGACGAGGTACGCCGCGCGGACTCCATCGCTCGAAACGGCCACCACATCGCCGCCCTCTCCTTCCGGCGCGCACACGTCGCTGGCCCGCGTCCATTCGGTCGCGCCCGCATCCACATCCGACGAAGCATCGGCGGGACGAACGGGATCCGTCGCGTCGGTTGTCCCGCCATCGGTCGGTACGGCAGCGGTGTCGTCATCTCCGCACCCGACGAATAGGCCCCCCGCACTCACAAGGATAAACGCCAGCGCGCGATGGCTGGCCCCCGCATTCCGTTTGCACTCGTCTCGCATAAGAGATCGATTTAGCACCGTGGAGGTCGCGCGCTACGGGACTTTCGACGATCGCTCGATCACTGCCCCCATCCATGGACCGTTTATCCGGCGTACCCCTTACAGTCATCGGAAAACTTCGCGCGACAATTTCCCCCTCGCCCATTCGTGAGGCAGGCTAGGCTCTCGTATGCGATGGGAAACCACCCTCAAGGACACTCCCAGGCCCGAAAAGCGTTCGGCGAACCCGGTGGTGTACACGCTTTACTCGCCGCCTCGCGTGCATGTGCCGCCGACGGCGACGCCGATCCGCGGGCGATCCTTGTGGATTGGACGAGCCCTGTCCCATCACGATCCGGCCCACGAAGATCCCCAAGCAGATCCTGCGGAGACACTACCGGTCAGCGGAATTGGACTTCCTGGCGACCCTCGAGTCTCCCGGAACCACGCACGGCTTGATGTCGCGCCAAACGGCGATGTGCGCCTTACAGATGCGAGCAGCACGGGCACCCACGTCAACGGTACGAAGGTCGAAACCGCGGTTCTCAAGGATGGCGACCTGATACGCGCGGGCAACTCGTTCTTGCTGTTTCGTGAGCACGTTTCCGATACCGGGGAGACCGAGTTCGGGTTCATCGGCCAAGCGCCCGCCATCGTCGCGCTTCGGCGCACGCTGCAGCTAGTTGGAGAGAGCGACGCGACGGTGCTCATTCTCGGCGAAAGTGGAACCGGAAAAGAGCTCGCCGCGCGGGCGGTTCATGAAGCAAGCGGGCGCAAAGGACGCTTCGTCGCGGTCAATTGCGGGGCGATTCCCGAAACCCTCGCCGAGAGTCAGCTCTTCGGACACGTCGCCGGCGCCTACACTGGCGCAAAATCGGATGCCGCCGGGTTCTTCCGCGCAGCTGACCACGGAACCCTATTCCTGGACGAGGTGGGCGACCTCGCGATCACGCTTCAACCCAAACTGCTGCGCGCACTCGAGGAGCGCGCTGTGACCCCGGTGGGCGCGACCAAAAGTATTCCCTGCGACGTTCGGGTGGTGGCCGCGACCAACCGAGATTTGATCGCAGACATCTCGGCGCAGCAGTATCGGGGCGACCTGTACGCGCGGCTCGCCGAGTTTACTTTGGAACTGCCACCGCTGCGGCAACGCCGCGAAGACATCCTGCCTATTTTGATGGCATCGCTGGGTTCGTTCGAGCTCGACCCGAAGTTGGTGTCCGAGCTGCTTCACTATGAATGGCCCTTCAACGTTCGGGAGCTCCTCAAAGTGGCCAAGCAGCTGGCCATTCAGGCGCGGGCGATCGGCTCCAACGCCGGAGAGCCGGCGCCTCGACTCACCCTCGACATGGTGGCCACCAGCTGGCAGCGTTTGCCGGCTGCCGCAAGCCAGGCCGCCGCAGGTTCACCCTCGAGCGCATCCGCACCCGCGGGAGACTCCGAACGGCCAGCCTCAGAGCCTCCCTCCGCGATTCCCAACCGCGAAGAGCTCGAAGCGATGCTGCGCAAGCACGCCGGCGTCATCGCGCACGTGGCGCGCGAAACCGGACGCTCGCGCAAACAAGTCTACCGCTGGCTCGAGCAACACGGACTCCGCGCGGAAGTATTTCGGACGGAGGGCGATCCCAGCGAACCGAAACGCTCGTCGGAAGCCCAGTCTCCATCGGAAGCCCAGGCTCCATCGGAAGCCCAGTCTCCGGATCAAGGTGAAGACGCCTAAGCAGGTTTCGTTTCGCGAATCGTCTGCATGATCTTGTTGAGCTGCTGCTGGTGGATCGCGCTGGTGACGTAGTTGGTGAAAAACCCCGTCACATATGCCGCAACGTCGAGCACGATAGAAGCGGTGACCGTGTCGCTCGCGCCCTGTACGCCCCGTCGCGTCTGCTCTTCATTGAGCTGTACCGACAGTTGGTAGTCGACCCATACCCCGTAGAGCCCGCACGAGACGATGGTCAGCAGCAAGTCAAGACCGTACGACGAGCCGGTCGGCGTGCGTCCTGTGAGCCAGGTCATCTCTTCGTACATGCGGTAGTACCAATACAGGAGGTAGAAACCGCACGTAAACAGGCTCAAAACGATCACAATACCGGGGTCGCGGGCTTCTACTGCGTTCGAGTCGTGTGGGCTCATATCAAAACGGGTCCCTCCGTTCCGGTGTACCATCATCGCGTATCGAAGCGCGCGATTTCAGCTGTTTAGGCAATCGAGCAAAGACCGCTTGAACCTGAACGTGTGAACAGTTATGGAACACCATGGGGAGGGGGAGACAGCGAGAAACGAGCGCCGAGCCACACGTGGCCACGCCGCAACCTGGACACGTCATCGATGGCCGATACCGAATTTTGCGAGAGCTCGCGCAAGGCGGCATGGGCACGGTATTCCTCGCGCGGCACGAACGCTTGCGCAAGCGGGTCGCGCTAAAGGTGATTCAGCCAGGCCTCGTACGCCGAGGCGACTTCGCGGTTCGGTTTGCGCGTGAGGCGTTGGCCTGCGGGCAACTCGATCATCCACACATCGTCGGCGCATTCGATTGCGGCACACTCCCGCAAGGCGGCGCCTACTTGGTGCTGCAGTTAGTTCAAGGACCCACGATGCGCTCATGGATGGATCGACGTGGGCCCATCCCTTGGCGCGAAGCAGCCGAGGTCGGCGCTCAAATCGCCGACGGGCTCGACGCCGCGCATACCGCGGGCCTCGTACACCGCGACATCAAGCCCGACAACATTGCCATTGAAGAACGAATCGGCAGCCTGCCGCACGCGAAACTGCTCGATTTCGGCGTGGCCTTGTTTGCCCGCCAGCCTCAAAACAATCGACTCACGCGCCAAGGCGGCGTGGTGGGCACACCTGGCTATATGGCGCCCGAACAGGCGCTCGGTGAGCCCGTGGACTACCGGGCGGATCTATACGCGATGGGTGCGCTGCTCTGGGAAATGGTTTCCGGCGCTCCAGTGTTCGCGGGCAAACCCCTCCCCGAGATTGTTTCCGCACAAATGGCGCGGGCGGCTCCGGTCCTGGCCATGCCGGGCACACCGCGAAATCGAATACCTCGAGAGTTTCACAATCTAGTCTCCGCGTTGCTGACCACCCCGGTGGGGGCGCGCCCACGCCACGCAGCAGCGGTCCGCGACGCGCTTCGATCGCTAGCCGCAGGACGAGCGGCCGCTCCATCCCTTGCCGTCCCTCTGCCCCGTACGGTAGCGCTCCAATCCGAGGCGGTCCGCATGGCGAGCAACCGACCATCGGAACTCGTTGCTCGCCCCTCCCGCTGGACACGGTTCTACCGTTCGATTGCCGGCCGCTTATTCGGGTGGTTTCGGCAGCTCGTGCGAGCCGCCCGATAGCTCGACGGCGATCGCCCGGTGATTCTTCGAAAGCAGGTGGCCAAATACTGACTGCTGCCGAACCCATATTCTTGCGCCACCCGCGCAAGCGGCGTTTGCGTGGTCATGATTTCCTGTCGTGCGCATTCCACACGGTGTCGCAAATAAAACTCGGCCGGCGGCATCCCTACCTCGCGCCGAAAACGCGCTTTCAGATGCGAGGGGCTCCAACCGACCCGATCTGCCAAATCTTCAATGGAGAGGGCCCAGGTGACGTGCTTTCGCATCAGTTCGATGACTGACGCTATTTCTTCGGACCATTTCGGTCGTGGTTCGCGGTGTCGGCTCACGCGAATCAACTCCACCACGAGACCCAAGAGCGCCGCGCGTACCTCCGTGACCGCCATCACGTGACGCGGCGCACCGATCAGTCGGACCAAACGATCAAAGCGACTCGCAAATGTGTCGGTCGCCGGGAAGATCGCGGTCGGCAATGCCGCGAGCTCACCATACACGAGCAACGCTTCCTCACGCGGTAGGCTCAGGTACGCCTCAGGCAGCTTCTCCGAAAGCTGCAGCCCAAGCCAGTATACCGATGAAGGCTGGTTCAAACCGTCATGTCCACCGTGCGGTCGCCCGGGAGCAATGCACAGAACTTCACCACCCACGAGGGGACAAATTCGACCCTCCGCGCGCCACGTAACGTGGCCACGATGAACGAAACAAATCTCGAGAACACCATCGTGGCAGTGCATCGGCAATGGCTCTGCGGATCGCAGTTGTCGGTATCCGCAGTGCGCGAGCTCCGGAAGCTCGGCAAACGGCCGCTTCCAATCTCCGGTCGGCCCTCCGCGAGCCCGCGCCACCTCAGGCTTCATCCGTTGATTAAGAAACCAGAGCCGACGGCAAGCAAGTTCGATTTCGTACGTTGTATGATTTTGGTCGCGCTGCATCGCGCGCATGTGCATCATTTCATCAAGACACGCGTGCGCACAGCACCCGATCTCCCGCCGCACATGTGATCACGACGGCGCACATAGGGGCAACCATGAATGAGATCGAAATTCTCGGACTCGTAGCGGGCGCACTCACGACATCTTCATCGCTACCTCAGCTTCGACGTACCTTTCGGCGGCGTTCGGCGTCCGACTTGTCGCTTCAAACGAGCGGCATGGTCATCACTGGCGTCGTGCTCTGGCTCGTGTACGGCGCGATGCAACAAGACCTAGCGCTTATGGCTTCCAACGTCGCCGCTTTGTCTCTGCACTCGGCGCTGCTATTTGCGATCTTGCGGTACCGCTAGGGCCATTCGGATCTAGAACCGGGCCCAGGCCGTCAGGCCTTTGCATCGGTAAGGTTCATCTCGATGATCATGAACCGGGCGCCCTGGGGGTCTTGCACGCCGGCGATGGTCCCGACTTCGGGAATCGCTTTCGGTGGCATGAAGATCGTTCCCCCCGCCGCCTCCACTGCCGATGTCGATTTCGCACAGTCTTCAACCGTCAAATAGGCGGCCCAATGGGACGGCATTTCGCCCCACTCTTTTTGGATTCCCATCATGCCGCCGTTCGGCGAACCATGGTTCTTGATCGACCAGTATTCGCCCATCGACCCTTCGCTTGATTCGAAAGTCCAACCGAAAAGTTTCTCGTAGAAGGTGCGCGCCTTGGTCACATCACGGGTGTACAGCTCGTTCCAACAAAAGCCTCCTGGCTCATTAATCCACCCCGCGCCATGGTGCGTGCCAGCTTGCCAAATGCCGAACGAGCCTCCGGTGGGGTCCTGTAGAAACGCAAAAAATCCCTGGTCCATCACTTTCATGGTGGACATGAGCACAGTGGCGCCTTGTTCCTTTGCGGAAGCTTCGGTCGCCTCCGCATCCACCACGTTGATGTAGTTCGACCACGACGGGGGGGCGCCGTTTTTTGCCGCATTGGGCGACAGGGGGCTTATCCCGGCCGCCACTTCCCCGTGGCTCATACAGAGCGTGTAGTCGACGCCTTGGTCGGTGGGCACATCGTTGAACTCCCAGCCGAGCAGTGCGCCATAAAACTTCTTGGCGCCCTCGACGTCCGACGTTTGCAGATCGACCCAGGAAAACTGCCCATGCACGTACTCGGTCTTCTTGGCCATTGGTGTCCTTCTGTCGGCGAAATGCCTGTCCGCAATCGTTCTTGCTCACGGCCTTGCCGGCCGGACCGAAGAGCTAACCGATTGCGACGCTCTAGGTCAACCTGTTGGTGCAGGGAGGGACGGTTCGCGATCCTCGGTCCGCGTTTGACACCAGCCTCCTAGAGGATGGATTCGAGCCCGTAGACCAGGCTGTCGAGCTGCGGCGCGCGCTCGCAGGCGAGACAAACGCCGGGCATAAACGAGGCCCGGCTCAGCGAATCGTGCCGAATGGTCAGCGTCTCGCCCTCACCGCCACAAAGCACCTGCTGATGCGCAACAAGCCCTGGCAAGCGCACCGAATGAATCGGAATGTGATGCAGCGCCGCGCCGCGCGCCCCCGGCACCACCGGCCGATCTGGCGGCAAGTCCGGCGCTCGGGTCCGAGCATCACGGATCATTTCCGCGGTGCGAAGCGACGTCCCGGAAGGTGAGTCTTCCTTCTTGTCGTGGTGCAGCTCAATGATTTCCATATGGGGAAGGTAGCGAGCTGCTTCCGCGGCAAACTTCATCATCAGCACCGCGCCGAGTGCAAAATTCGGCGCGATCACACCGCCCAGACCAGCCTCCTTCGCGCGCTGCTGCAGCTCGGCCACCTGGCGATCCTGAAACCCGCTGGTGCCGATGACGGGATGCGCGCCGCACGAAAGAATCTTGAGGCAGTTTTCGTAGCCAACGCTGGCCACCGTAAAGTCGACCACCACCTCCGCTCGCGTATCGGCAATGACTTGCTCGAGAGAGTCGTCACGGTCGGTCTGGCCCACCAAATCGAGCCGCGGATGCACCGCGACGGCTTCCACACTCTGGCTGCCCATGCGTCCTCGCGCACCATTGACCAAAACTCGTATCATGATGTTGCCTCAGGAATAGAAACCCGACCAAACCTCGCCACCTCGAAATCAGACCAAGGCAAGGAAGCAGAGCACAGCCAAGCCAAGGTTCCAAGGCGACGCCCGCAATCGTTGACTGAGGCTCAAGGCGCATCCCATAGAGCAGTGGATTTTTGGTCTGAGCTTGAGCGCCCCGGCAGCGCAGGCCAGCCGACGTACGTCGGGTACTTCGGCTGGCCGAGCAGGGGAGGTAAGCCAAGATCAGGCCAAAAGGCCACTGCTCTAGTCTACAGCCAGTCGGGCTGTGGAGGAGGCTGACTCTCTCGCCCAACGGTCGAAACCAACACTTCCAACCAGCGTCGCAACTGAGTGAATACCAAAAAGTCATCGTGAACGCGGCGCTGACCCTGTCGCGCCAAACGCTCTCGCGACGCCGGGTCACCGAGCATGTCCACCATCGTACGCGCGATGACATCGGCGTCTTGGGGGTCGTGAATGAGCCGGCCGTCCACGCCATCTCGAATCTGTTGTCGTATCCCGCATGTATTCGAACCGAGCACAGGGATGCGTTTCCACATCGGTTCGGTGACCGTGAGCCCAAAACCCTCCTGCAGAGAGTTTTGCACGACGACGCTCGAGCAATGCTGGAGCGCGTTGACCATCAGCGCGTTCTCTCGCCGCGACTTCATCGGCAGAGACAAGAGAACAATCTGCTGCTGGACCTCGGAGTCCAGTCCCACATACGCCTCGCAAAGCTCTTGAAGAATGCTCGTCGCCTCGGGGTCGTCCTGCACCGATGCGGGTTCCGGACCGGCGAGCACCAACCGCACGAGCTGTAATCGACGACGCTGAATCTCGGTGAGCCCGGTGGCATGGTGCAACGCGCATTTGAGTTTCACAAATGCCTGCATCAAGGGCATCCAACCTTTGAGTCGGTCCCAGCGAGAAATCTGAGTCACCACCGGGCGGAACAAAAGCCCGATTTCATCGGGCGTGGTCGCGGAGGCAAAACATCCGTTTGGCTGCAGGCGCTCCGCGCGGAACTCAAAAGAAGGCCGAACCACCGGGGTATGCGCGGTCATGAGCCCGCTGTTGCAGAGAATGCCCGCCAGCGTATGGGCTGCGAACGCTCGGTTCTTGTCGCCGATGGGATCGATCGCCGGGGTGATAATCGACACGTTTCCAGAAAGAAACGATGGAATATATTCGCTCGCGGTAAACACCGTATGGTCGTAGGACGCGACATAGGGCTGGAGGAAATCCCACGCTGCGCGGGTCTGAGGCAAATCCTCATCCAGCCCAATATGGCTTCTCCATACCGACCGGACTTCGGACCTCTGCTGCACCATCGCCCCCATCCCCGCCGGCTGAGGATCGTGCACCACCAAGAGGTCTCCAGGAGCGACAAGGTGCTGCATCTCGTCGGCCAACTCACGACTGACTGTTTCGTACAAGTCACGCTCGCCAGCGGTAAAGGCGGGCTGCCCCTCTCCGTGAATCAAATTATGAAGTCGTTTGGTAAGTCCGAAAAACTCGGACCGATGAGTTCCGATCACCACCCACTTCGTCCGAACCCCGAGCTGATTGAGCAACGAAACCAGACGCGGCATCATTTCCGCAACGCCGCCTCCTCGCGCAGTGGAGTTCACCATCCATACCGTTCGGCCGCGAAGCTGCGGAGACAGAGTGGCCGCCGCCGAACGGAGTTCGGCGACATCCGCCTCCAGATGCGAGTACGAAGCGTAGTCGTCGAGGGAAACCGGATGCTCGACCGAAACCTCTTCGATCATCGATCAAGCCATCTTCGAATCGGCTTTCGCGCGCTCACTCCTTCACCTCTTCGCTCTTTCAATCTTTTAGTCAGCGACGACTCGGCAGAAATCGAAAGAACTCACGATTCCTTCGATCGATTGCTCCCCCACGAGCACCATGCGTCGTACTCCCATCGCCAGCGCTTGGCGTGCGGCGCGATGCAGCGAAATCTGAGACGGCAAGGCAAGCATTCTCGTCTCCATGACCTCTTCGACGTGGGTACGCGGATCGCGCGCTCGGCTCAGCAATGCCTCCGTTTGACCGAATGTTCCCACCGGCCAACGACCATCGGTCACGATCAAACCGTGGCGATTCGATAGCTCGAGCCGCTCGACGGCGAGCGCAATCGTATCGTCGGGGCGAACTCGGACCACGGACGTCGTCGCGATTTCCGACGCGGGGCGATCGATGCGCTTGTCGAAGACTGCGCGCATGATGTCCCGGGTTGAAATCACTCCTGCCAACCGATCGCTCTTCTGAACGAAGATCCGATGAAAGCGGTTCTTTTTCATTGCTTTGGCCACCGCGTCGAGCGGAGCTTCGGCATCCACGGTTTCGGGCGTTGGGCTCATGAGTTCGACCACTGGAACGCCGGGGACTTCGAAGTTTGCTCCCGACGCTCCCGACGCCGCCTTCAGCAGATCGGTGCGAGACAACACGCCGATCAACTTGCCCGTATCATCGGTCACGCCGACCGCGGTGATGCCATGTTCATCGAGGAGTTGTTCGGCGCTATTGGCCGATACGCCGCGGCGTATGGTGATGACGGGGGCGTTCATATAGTCGGAGGCGGGAACTTTGAAGTGGCTCATGTCCGCACCAGGTCAGCAAAGGACATGCCATCGACGACATAGCCGTTTCGACCATGGAACCAGTTCCAACGGCGCAAGAAATGCACCCGCGATGCAAACAGCGCGCAGACCTTGCGCGGTCGCGTCGCCAGCGACCTTCAAGCGCACGCTGCCGACAAACCAAATGATCGGCAGCTGTGTTTGCGAATGTGCTTCGCCACCTCGTGCGCAGGCTCAGACTCGAGCAGGGGCGACACATGAAGCGCAACTTCAATCTGAGGTAGCCGAGGCAGCGGCGCATTGAGCTCGACGATTCCGTCTCGTAGGGCTCCCGGAATCAGAGCCGACACGCCGACGCCCGCGACCACCGCGGCCTGAATCGCATTGAGCGAAGGGCTTGAAAACTCCACCCGCCAGGGCTGCCCGGATTCACCAAGCGCTCGCAACACCACCGCACGATAGGCACACTCTTCAGGGAAAAGCACCAGAGGTAGCGGCGTTTGCGGGTTCGATGTGAGCTCTTGATCAAAACGCGACCCGGCCCCTGCAACCCATACCAAACGGTCTTCAAACACGACGTGCCCGCGGGGCGTATCGGGTCGGCTTTTGGCCAGCACGAGATCCATTTCACCCCAATAAACGCGTCGCACGAGATCACGGCTCAAACCGACTTCGACCTCGAAGCGGAGCTCGGGAAAGCAATCGACCAGCTCGGTGAGCAAACGAGACAAATAAGCCGATGCAAAGTCATAGTTGACGCCGAGCCGGACACGGCTTCCCGTGCCGCGAGGATCGATACGGACGCGCGCGTCGTCATGCAGACGAAGTATCTGGCGGGCGTAGCCCAGGAGCACCTCGCCGTTTTCGGTCAGCTCAAGCATGCGCGGCTTGCGTACGAGAAGCGGGGCTCCCACGTCGTGCTCAAGCTTTTGGATTTGCTGGCTCACTCCCGATTGGGTGCGCCCAAGCTCCCGAGCCGCGGCAGTAAACGTTTTGAGCTCCGCAACAACCTGGAAAGTCCGGAGCGAAGCCACGTCCAAATCATGATTCTTCTTCATACGTGCCGCTGCTGCGAGCTTAGGTCTGATGCGCTGACCATGTCTATCACGGTTTCTAATACCGCGAATCAACGAACGCGCATACCGACGGGTCGATCCCTGGATAGGCTCTCTCCATTCAACCCGAGGAGGAACCATGAAAAAAACGCGCAAACCCAAGATTGACTCCAACCAACGCGTCAAGCCAACCCTATCTATCGATCGCCTTCGATTCGGCGGGTTTACAGAAGAACTCACCGACGCCGAACAAGAAACCATCGCGGGTGGACAACAAATGCAGAATCTAGCTTCCGTGCTCAAAGGCGGATTGAGCTCGTATTGACCAACGTTCGGAGCAGCGACCGAAACGAACGCGTCGGTCAGCTTTTTCATGAGCTGGGAACGGCGATCGAGCACGCTTGGCGCGACGAACATTTCGACGAAGCTGGGTTTGCTGCGATCGCGGTTCGCAGCTTTCAATCGTTTAATATTCCATCTCAGTGTGCGCTGACTGATGTGCTTCAGTGGGCCGCGTTCACTGAACATCTTCCTCAGCAAGTCAATCCTGAATCGACATTTGGCGACCCACCAATCACCGTATATCGGGGCCGTCGTTTTTTCATCGATATGTACTGCTGGATCACGGCGACCAACGCGATCCATCGCCACGCGTTCAGCGGAGCGTTTCAACTGCTCGAAGGAAGCAGCCTTCACACCACCTATCGGTTTACGCCTGAGCACAGAATCAACGCTGGCTTGGTGCTCGGCGAGCTCGAGCGTCAGCGCGCTGAGTTACTGAGGCAAGGCGACATTCGTCCGATCCATGCTGGTGACGCGCTCATCCACGCTGCGTTTCACCTCGACGCGCCGTCGGCGACGATCGTTGCGCGCACAATCGTCGAGCCTCAGCACAAGCCGGAGTATAGCTACTCGCCCTCGGGCGTTGCGTTTGATTCGCAAATCCTCGCCGAAGACAAACCGCTACGGCGGCGGCTCGAAGCCTTGTCGGTCTTCGCTCGAAGCGGCGATGTCGATCGCTGTTGTTCCTGCTTCGAAACCTTGCTTGGCCAACTCGACCTGGCTTCTGCGTTTGCCGCCATGCAATTCGCAGAAGCCCTCCTCCAAGACCAGCCTTTCGCGCTCGCGCGCATTGAACGCGCGCTTTCTCAAGCATTTGGAAATGAAAGCGCACCCCTGATCGGAGCGCTCAAAGAAGACCGACGCCTGCATACGCTGAAGATGAAACGAACCTCGGTTTTGGATTCTGAGCTACGGTTTTTTCTCGCACTCCTCATTCACATCGCCGACCGGGCGACGCTATTCCGCCTGGTTCGTGAGTTCACGGCTTCCGATCCCGCCGCTGCGGTCGCCAAGTGGCTGAGCGCGCTTCATGCCCAAGGCGCCCTCGACCTCGACCTCGATGGACCACTCGGCCCGATTGTGAACGGCCTTCTTCGAGGCGACAGCGAAGAAGACATTTTGGTATCGCTCGAAACGACGTACCACTCTGACGAAATCGCCGCCGCAAAGCCGGCCATTCGAAACGCCGTTCGGACGCTCAAACGCGACCCGCATCTCGGAGTTCTGTTCCAAGCAGCATAGGCCGACTCCGAGCCGATCACTACGAGCACACGGTGCTCTTTGTGCAGCTCGGCGACGACCTCATCTTCGTCAACAATCAAGGTTTTCTTCCCCTCAACAACGCGAGTGGATTGTTTCGCGAGCTCCAGAAAACAACCAGGGCTACGTTAGTTGAAGTGAGCGGATTTGCTTTGACTGAGTTTCTCAAATTTTTCCCGAATAGAACGCAACCCAGGCCGGAATGATCACGCGAGCTGCGTTTACGTTGGTTTGCGGGTGCCTCGTCAGCTGCGCCGCCAGCCAGCTTCGCTGCCCGGCAACTTATGTAGGCTGCATCGAGAACACAGGCTGGACCGTGGTAGGCTTCGCGCATGGCGACGGGCACCCTCGGTCTGGACAGTTCTCTTCGTGAATACTTGCTGCGCGTTTCGGTCGACGAAACCGAGGCGCAGCGTCAGCTGCGGGCAGAGACTGCGTCGCTGCCCAACGCGGTGATGCAGATCTCGCCCGAGCAGGGGCAGTTTATGCGTCTTCTCGTGGAGCTGACGGGCGCTTCGCGAGCCATCGAGGTGGGCACGTTTACAGGCTACAGCGCGCTCTCGGTGGCGCTTGCCCTTCCCGCCGATGGGCGGCTCGTGGCGTGCGACATCAGCGAAGAATATACGCGCATCGGCCAGAAGTACTGGCAGCAGGCAGGGGTGTCCGAGCGCATTGATCTGCGCATCGGCCCGGCTATCGAATCGCTCGATCAGCTGCTCGACGACGGCGAGGCGGCGAACTTCGATTTTGCGTTTATCGATGCGGACAAGCCGAACTATCGCGCCTACTACGAACGTTGCCTCGAACTGCTTCGGCCCGGAGGACTGCTCGCGGTAGACAACGTGCTCTGGGGCGGGTCGGTGGCCAACCCCGACGACGAGCGCCCCGAAACCGCCGCGATTCGCGCCCTCAACGACCACATTCGCCAGGACGAGCGGGTTTCTCAGAGCCTCGTGCCTATCGGAGATGGCGTGATGCTAGCCCGAAAACACTGAATAATTGAGAGATCTGTCTCGCTTCTCTCGGTGTAATGCTACACTGACAATGTATGAGGGCAGCATCATCGGCTGGCGCATGGCTTTTCGTCTCCTTTCTGTGGGCGTTCGCCGGGGGATGCCGCACAGGCCTTGAGTCGATCAATATCTTCAACGCAGAGGACGGATCGGTCGCGTCCCGCGATGCTTCGGGAACCGAAAATTGGAGAGACAGCGCCATCGCGCAAGACGGCCAAGTTTCGCAAGACGGAGCGATGAGCGACGTAAGCTCGCGCGCCTGCCCCGCGGAGCTCCTTGCAGGCAGCGTGGCGCACTACCATTTCGACGACGACCCCAGCGTGGCCGCAGAACTCCGAGACGCGCTGGGGGCTCATCCCGGGTCCATCGTCGGAGGCAATATCACGAGAATCGAAGGCCCCACGGGCTGCGGAACCGCGTGGCTCTTCAATGGAGACAGCTACGTGGTCCTCCCCGCGTCGCCAGACTGGCAACAACGAGAAGGCTCCGTTGATTTTTGGTATCGGCCCACGGATCAGATGAACGAAGGCAACGTCGGCATCCTATCCCGCGACGCCGGGGGAACCGGTCGACCCGGCCACACCCAAATCAACCAGAACACGCGTGAGCAGATTCTACTCCGGATTCAGTCGGCCGGAAGCGAGACCAACATCATCTCACCCATGTCGTACACCCCCGGCACCTGGATCCACATCGGCATCAACTACGGGCCGCCGAGCGCGGAGTTTTACATCGACGGGACCCTTGTCGACACGGGCATCGCGGAAGGACTCGACGGCAACGAGAATCCGTGGGTCATCGGCGCAGGGTCGTACATGTCAAACGAGGGGCAGGCGACGCCGGTGACCGATTTTCTGGTCGGCGGAGCCATCGACGAGCTTCGCATGAGCGCGCAGCGTCGCGATTTCACTCGCTAAGCGCTGAATCTCGCAGCCTCTCAGAACCTCGCTCTGATTATAATGCTACACTCAGAATGTATGAAGGCGACATTGTCCGCTGGTGCATGGCTTTTCGTCTCCTTCCTGTTGGCCTTCGCCGGGGGATGCCGCACAGGTCTTGAGTCGATCAATATCTTCAACGTGGAAGACGGGTCGGTCGCTTCCCGCGATGCTTCGGGAACCACCAGTTCGAGAGACAGTGCCACCGCACAGGACGGCCAGGTATCTCAAGACGGCCAGGTATCTCAGGACGGTCAGGTTTCTCAGGACGGATCCATGACTGATGCCGGGTCTTCTCCCGACGCAACGCTCGTTGACGGAAGCCCGCGCGCCTGCCCCGCGGAGCTTCTCACGGGCAGCGTGGCGCACTACCATTTCGACGACAACCCCGACACGACCACAGAACTCCAAGACGCTCTGGGGGTGAACCATGGGTCCATCGTGGGAGATGATATCACGCGGATTCAAGGCCCTGCTGGTTGTGGAACGGGATGGCTGTTTGACGGCAATAGCTACGTCGTCTTGCCGTCATCGCCAGACTGGCGACAAGCGGAGGGCTCGTTCGACTTTTGGTATCGGCCCGCAAACCACACCGACGACGAGGACGAGCTCGGCATCATATCCCGCGACGCGGTCGGCACATCGATGCCTGGCCACACCCAACTGACCCAAAACAACCGCGAGCAGATTCGCTTTCGACTTCAATCTACCGGAGGCGAAACGAGTGTCTATTCGCCGGCTTCCTACCCGGCCGGCACCTGGATCCACATCGGCATCAACTTCGGCCCGCCCCGCGCAGAGTTTTTTATCAACGGAGCCCTCATCCACACCGGCATCGCCGAAGGACTCGATGGCAACAACAATCCGTGGGTCATCGGCGCAGAAAGCAGCAACTCAGTGGAGGGGCAAGCAACGCCGGTGCGCAGTTTTCTCGTCGGCGGAGCGATCGACGAGCTTCGCATCAGCAGCCAGCGACGCGACTTCACCCGCTAAGCGCAGCAGCCCCGAGCGCTACGCGAACCCAGAACCGCTGCCCATCGCGCGAAACGAATCCGCAACCAAAGCCGCCTCGCCCCGATAAGAGCCATGGGGGCAAAAAGCTTTGCCCTACTGCGACTCGGCCCCCCGATCTACAACCAACTTGAGTCTTTAGGGCGGCAAGTTCCGGTGGTTGGCAAACGCAAGAGGTAGACAGATGGGATGGCGAAACAAGCTTCGAGTATGGGGATTCGTTTGGGTGTCGACCGCAAGCGTCGCCGCAGCTCAAACCGTCGTCGATTCGCCGCGGGTCGTCGACACACCGCGGGTCGTCGACACACCGCGGATCACCGACGACCGGGCCTTGGACTTGGTTTCTCCCTACGCCAACAAATGGGTCGTGGGCACGAACACACAAATCCTCACGCCGGATTTCTACGTTGTTCTACCGCCTCCTCTTTGGGGATGGGCCGATTTGCATGCGCATCCTGCCTCTCACCTCTCGTTCGGCGCCAACGAGCGCGGAGAGGGTGGAATTTTTTGGGGGTACCCGGGGCTCAACTACGAAGCCTCCCGAAGTCTCCTACTTGATGACCTGCCTGGATGTGCTCCCGACAAACACGGCGGTTTCGATGCCGACCCTGTACGGCACGAAACACACAAGACCATCATTTCCACCATCGACAATATTACCGGATTCGAGCACCGCGGATTTGGCGCGCCGTACTACACGAGCTGGCCCCACGCGCGCAGCCTAGTGCATCAGCAGATGCACGTAACGGCCATCCGGCGCGCCTACGACGGCGGCCAGCGGTTGATGGTCGCCAGCGTCACGGACAACCAGTTGCTTTCCGCAATGTGGACAAAAGTGCATTTCGATCCCGGCGGCGCCCTCCCCGTTCCTGAACATGGCTTCGACTACGAATCCGCTTTGCAGCAACTGCGTTTTATTCACGAGCTCGCGACCGCGAACTATGGATGGATGGAAATCGCGCTCAGCGGAGCGGACGCACGACGCATTATTCGAGCAAACAAAATGGCGATCATTCTTAGCGCGGAAATGGACTCGCTCACCCATCAAGAGATCGTGCGTCTGGTCACGTATCACGATGTTCGCCACGTCGTGCCCATTCACTTGATCAACAATCAGTTTGGAGGAACCGCGGTCTACAACGATACATTCAACGCCGCCAACAACTGGGTCAACGGCGGACGCCGGCCGGACTACAACAACCTCCGAAACGACGCATTCTTCGATGTCACGTTTGACCCTCGGCTTCGATTTCGCCTGAGCCGTCCGCAGACTCTTGTTTCAGAGGGCTTCAACGTAGTACAGGGGGGCGCGGTCTGGCCTCGCGAAGTCGACTACGCAACATACAACAGTCTCGGCTACGACCGAACATCGGGCGGCCATCGAAACCCGCTCGGGCTTACAAGCGCGGGTCGAAACTTGTTGCGCGAGCTCGCGCAGCAAGGTGTGCTCATCGATCTCGCGCACATGTCGCAAAACGCCACCGAGCAAGCGCTCCGGCTGGCCGAAGCGTGGGACTACCCGGTCATGAACTCCCACACTGGCATTCGCGCTCCGGATGAAACAGCGGAGAGCGAGCGCGCATTGATGCGTGACCATGCACGACGCATTGGGCGCCTCGGTGGGGTCATCGGTCTCGGCACCGAAGGAGCTGCCGCGCGGCACCCGATTCTTGTTCAACCCGCGATCCCCGTGGCCGAAAACACCGTATACATCCGGTTCTCCAGCGCACGAACCACCGCGCAATGGCCGATCGTGCGATCGGCGGAGAACCCTGTGGTTCGCCGACTCACCGTGCGCATCTCGACAGGCAGCGATCATCTTCGAGGAGGCAACAACCGAGTTTGGGCTCGGGTCACCATCCGAGGCCGGACCCACGAACACGATCTAAGCCGAGGGCAATCGTGGCCCGGCGGATCCGTCAGAGAGATTTCGATCGGCGTTCCCGCGGGGACTCGATTGCACGACATCGAACGTTTTGGCTTGCGCGCCAATCCTAACGCGAGAAACGGCATCTTTGATCAAGCCGACAACTGGAACCTGCAAGAGGTTCGAGTCTTCGCCACCCTCGAAGGCCTCGATCCCGTTGGCACATGGCTCGCTGAGTATCACGACCTCCTCGACGTCATGAACGGCCGCGGCGCAGCGCTCGGCACCGACATCAACGGTTTTGCCCCGCAGATGTCGTTCGCTCAAGATCGCGTCAACTATCCTCTGACCGTCGCGCAGCGGGTTGGGCGGAAGCCAGACAATGTTCGCCCACCCAGCTTGCCCGCATCCGTGCTCGGTACCCGCCGCTTCGAATTTCATCGCGACGGCATCGCCCACTACGGCATGCTGCCCGACTTCCTCCAAGCCGCCTTCGATCACCCGCAACATCGAAACGCACTGCTTCCTCTTTTCCGCTCCGCAAATGATGTGGTGGTGATGTGGGAACACTGCGCGATCGCGGCCGAGCAAATCTAGTAAAGGTTTCGCTGCGCACGAATCGAGTTCAGCCAGCTGGACCGAACCAGGGGTCCGGACGGCGAGTCCGCAGTTCATATCCCTGCGCTGGCTTCACTCACTAGAGAGCAGCAAAACCGTTCCCGTTTGTTGCAGGCTCCCTGGATCAACGGCGCGCCAAGGTGATGCGGACGACTGCCTGTTCTCGAGTCGTCATCTGAACCCAGAGCACAACTTCGCCTGTTGTCGACACTGGGTCGTGGGCAAACGCGTTGAGCACCGTTCCTTGTAAATCGAGGACGCTGTCACCCTTCTCAAGGAGAAGGCGCGGTGGTTCCACCGTGGGGGGCTCGCTCGGCGACGAGAACACGATATCGCTGGCATAAAACCCAGGCACAGGATCGTTTGGACCGTCTTCTCGCCGGGCCGCGTACACTACCCGATAGCGGGGCAGGTCGGCGTCGATACGATTCACGGCTACGCGATCCACAAGCGAGATACCTTCGAAATCATCGGCGTCGGCGATGGTAAGCAGCGGGTCAAGAAACGTCGGCGGAGATAGAGCGACGATGCCATGAGCGAATACTCCAAGCCCGGTAGGCGTCTCGGCCGCGAACGCGATGAACTTTCCGTCGTCGCTAATTCCCGGGCGGGAGCCGAAGCCGGAAAACCGCGGGTCGCCCGCATAGGTCGCCGCGGTAGACAGATCAGGCTCGGTAAACAAGAGCAACGGATCGCTCAGTCGAGGACCCCCGCGCACGACTGTGGCCCCAGTGTCCGAGGTCATCGGGTATAGGTCACCAGCCGGAAGCGCGGCCGAATAGTCAAACGGAAGCGAAGCGCGGATTCCGTTCGCGATGTGCCACGACCTACCGAGCCACGCATGGAATACGACGCGACCGTTGTTGTCGAGCGTTGGCGCGTGACCCAAACGAACAACTGGACTCAAGCGGGCTGGGGTTCGGCTTCCCACCGCAACCGACGTGCCTCCGATTGGATTGTCGTACCTCTGCAAGTGGTCGACCAAACCATCGCGCGCGCGTTCCACCCAAACCACTTGGTCGCGGTCATTGACTTGCGGATAGTCCTCAATCTCAAAGGGCGGGAGAATCGGATAGCGCACAATGCTCGTTCGTCTGTCTTTCCGAACGAATACAGTTTCTTTGTTGAGTTCTCGATCACGACCGACAAACGCGACGCTTCCCTCGTTGTTCGTCGACACGCCGAACCCAATCTGAAGATTGGGCTCTTGTCCGGAAGGCGGCGGCCCGGAGCTCGCGATGATGTCCATGCGGTCTTCCGCACACTGCAGCGCATCTCGATTCGTGGTGCCGGCATGATCGTCAAAGAGACCTGAGTGTGCGTAGTAACAAAGGATTTCGAGATCGGTGAGGCTCTCTTCGTTGAATTCAATATCCACGCCGTCGATGGTTCGAACCGCCGTCGCGTAGTTCGCGGGGCCAAATTGCTGCGACCCTTCGCGGTCGAGATCGAAGCGCGCACGACCGCCGCCACCCGTCAAACCGTCACCGTTGAGATCGTATCGACTGTAGTCGTGCATCGCCGGAGTCACCTCGACAAAACGCCCGCGTACGTCCGTCGTGTAGGCTCCGCCGTCGCTCACGAAAAAGTGCGTTCGAAACTCCGCGATGTCTTCATCATCAAAGCGCGGACCGTCGGTCACCGAGTCGTCGGTGGCGACGTCGAGTAGCGTGGTGCGCATCGGCATGCTTAGCGGAGTTTGCTCGATTGTGTTGTCGAGAGAGAGCGCCGCGGCGTAGGCGTCCACCACCGGCAATCCATTGATGTCGCGTACGTTGGCGAGAATGGCTCGACGCGTCACGGAAGGCGGCTGAATTCGAAGTTGGTCGGACAGAAGCCAAAGATACGAAGCAAGCCCAGCAACCTGCGCGGTAGCCGGGCTGCTCCCTAAAGACTCTCCGCATACGTTTCCGTTGCAACTGACCAAAACATCTTGTCCCGTTGCGTACACATCGGCGTTTCTTCCTGATTGAGGGCGGGCTTCGGTCGTATGCGCGCTTGCGGCATCCGGCGATGTCGTTCCTCCCACGATCAACGTGTTGTCGGCGTTGCCGACTTGCTGAATGCCCAAATCAGTAGCGAGCTCGATAAGCGCCTGCTCTTGAGCTTCGTTGGCTGCCAAGTTGGGAGGCATTCCATCGGCGCGCGCCCACAAAGAGCGATCGGTTGCGAGGGAAATCGGACCTGGTTCGGTCACCCACGTGGTGACGTAGTTCGCTTTGGCTTCTCCGAAGCCGGGGTAGACTTCCGAAACCGCGGCGACCCCCTTGTTGCCACCCGACGCGGCGATGAACATTTCATCCCACCGGGTATGCGACAGTCCTTTCCACGCTAGCGCTTCGCGCGCCCGCCGATATGGGCCATGGTTCTGAAGACAAGTCTCATCGGCAGGGTCGCATACTTGAAACCCTACCGAGACGTTCAGGATGAAATGATCCCAAGCGTGCCGAAGGTTGTTCTGAGTTAGGGCGTTGAGCTCGTCTGTCAGTCTCCTTACGGCGTCCACGAAGATCATTCCGCGAATGTCGACACCGAACATACGCACGCAGTCGTGGGCAACCGGGTTGGTCCCGACGACGCCCATATCGTCATAGCGAGCCCCCAGCGCATGCATCATATCGAAACCGTGCGGATTGTTCTCGGTGGACGCATTTGTGCTGAAGCTCACTCCAGGGCGATCGGGATCTGGCTGGGGGTTGATGTTAAGCTCGTCTTCTGAGTCCGGACGCGGGGGGCTGAACCGATCGTAGACCACCACCAGCACGGGTACGCACGTCTCAAGATCGACTGCATCACGCAGATTCCACGCGGCGGGCGTGCGGAGCGGGTAGTGGTGTCGAAACGCCGCCACTGATGTATCCCCGTAGGGCAACGCATCGGTCGTCGGCAAGCGCCCCACCTCTACCGCGTCGAAACCGGAAGATTGCTCGAGTGTTTGGCGGCGGGCGTACTGATCTTCGGCGCGCTGCGCTCGAGGCACAGAAAGCGTAAGCGCGGGCGAATCGGATCGCATAGACACGATGCGGGCGTCGACTTCTCGAAGCGCATCGTTGACCTCGGCTGTGGTGGCGGCGGGCGCGACCCAAGCCTCTAATCGTGTCAAAAACAGCCCGTCTTCGATGTCGTCCTCGGGAACACTGATCGCGCTCATCCGGTGCAGCGCGTCCCGAGCCGGTCGCGTAGAATCGCCGTCGAGCAGCACGCCGCCGCTCGCTCGGGCGCGAAACGTCGCAATATCAAACGAGTCGGCTTCTTTGTGCACCACCTCCACGCGTTGCTCCGCGGTGACTCGAGCATCTCGAGCGATATCCCCGAGCGCAACGAGACCGCGCTCGATGCGTACGTCGGACAGCGAGGGAAGCGACAGCCCGTACGTAATCCACACGGAGACATCCCGCGCTTCGATGCCGCGATTGTGCACCTCGACTGCCAAGGTGCTGCGAAACTCCTCGCCGTCGGGTTCGGTGCTGGCCACGCGAATCTCGACCACAAAGTTGCCGTCCTGAATCTCTCTGGCATCCCCCACCCGAGAGAGCGGCATGTCGTTGTCCGTGTCGCAGCCGATACTTCCGATCGCGGAGAACGCCCCGACCAACGAGGCGACAACGGCCCACCCAGGTAAGCGAGAGGTCTCACGGCTGCGGAGTGCCCACGAGGCACATGTCGAGAAGGTACCCATCCGCCGAGTATCTCAACTGAGTACCTCAAAATCCATGGTCGCAAAGATCCGAGGCAAACGCAGGCGATGCATCTCTTCCCGAGATTCGCGAAACCAACGGGCACGGGAACCATGCGATGCACCTTGACAGCAGGGCTTTGGTCGAACTCAACGCGGCGGTGGTGATTCTCGACGCTGGTCGGGAAGCGGAATCTTTGAAAATTCTGTCGGTGGCTCCGAGCTCTCGGTCATGGGGTCAGCGAATGGGTCGAGCATGCCTCGGCAGTAGATTGGATAGCCAGGCTCCGAAGCTTCGTAGCAAACATGGGCCGCAGCGATGACGAGCGCTCTTGGGTGGCGGAAGGGCATGCGGGTGGGTGGCATGAAAGCCCGATTTTCGCGGGGCTCGATGCGGCCTTCAAGGTTGTAGCCCCAGCATTTGACGGCACCGTCGAGCTCTTCTGCGCAACAGCCTCGTGCTCCGCACCAAAGCTGCTTCGATTTGC
>JANQQS010000204.1 GCA_028284955.1 Myxococcota bacterium
CGAGCGCCCCCACAGCGAACGACTGAGGAAGGCTCCGAGCCTTTCGCAGGGAGAGAGCGAGGAGGTAAGCCGCAATCAGGCCAAAAGATCAGCGCTCTATCTGCAGGAGCCGTTGTCGGCGAATACCTGCGTCCAATAGGGACGACCGCCGCAGGAGACGTAGCCCACGCCGATGCGTCGATACTGGGAGCTCAGGATGTTTCGGCGATGGCCGCTGCTGTTCATCCATGAGTTCATGGCATCTTGGGCGGTGCGTTGCCCGCCGGCTACGTTTTCTCCGCCTGCACAAAACACGGCCCCCTGGGCGCGCGCTCGTTCTGAAAACGAGCTTCCATCGCTCCCCGTGTGGCTGAGGCGACCGGTGCGGCATTGATCATCGCTGTGTGCGCGGGCGGCGCGCTGCAATGCCGCGTCGCATTCATATGCCGGAAGACCCTGCCGTTGGCGTTCAACGTTGGCGATCCGGACGACCTCGCGCTCCTCAGCGTTTCCGCACACGTCGGAGGGCGGGGGAGGATTCGGCGGAGGATTCGGCGGCGGTGGGTCGTTCGGCGGCGGGTTCGGCGGGGGATTGTTCGGAGGCGGATTCATCCCCGGCGGGTCCGTGGATGGCGGATTGCTCGGCGGATTCATCGCGCCGGGGTTTGCGCCAGATCCATTCGGCGCTGTGGATCCATTCGACGCTGTGGAGTTCCCGGGCGCCGTGCCTGCGATCACGGAACCGCTCATCGCCCGGGATCCGTTGCCTTCGCGCACAATCTCCGGCGCGTCGCCGTCGAGAATATGCCCCGTGCACCCGTTCCACACTAGGGCACCACAGAACACCGTAAGCCCACCGATCAAACGCACATGCCAACTACGCATCACGTACCATTGAAATGCAGCGTTCGTGCCGATCTCGAAGAGAGCCCAAACACGTTGAAAATACGGCAACAAAACGTCTGTTCGACGACCACTGTAGGGCCTTTCCCGGGGGTTTGAGCACCCAGATCGGGGGGCAGAGCCCAGAAGGCGTTTTGCTCCGCGGGATCCCGTTGACTTCATGTCGGCTAGGCGCTAGCTATTAGGCTTCTTACCCGTCAAACCTAATGAAATTCGGTGGAAGCAGTCATTCGCCTGACGATTTGGCGCTCGATGAAATCGATCGGAACCTGGTGCGGGAGCTTCAGGTCGATGCGAAGATCTCGCTCAAGAGCGTGGGCGCCAAGGTGGGCCTAAGCGCGCCCGCGGTCATGGAGCGCGTCCGCAAGCTGGAACAAGCGGGAGTCATTCTCGGCTACTACGCCCATGTGAACGCTCGGTCGGTCGGTCTCGACATCACCGCGTTCATTGGCGTGCGCGTGACGGATACACAGTGCATCGAAGAGTTCGAGCAGTGGGTCGTCAAGGTCCCGCAGATTCTCGAATGTCATCACGTCACCGGCGGGCACACCCTGCTGCTCAAAGTCAAGATTCACAACACCCACGCGCTGGAGCGGCTGATCAGTCGAATCCGTTCGCTCGAGGGGGTCGCAGGCACCGAAACTATGATCGTGCTGTCTACCCACACCGAGCGTGTGCAGTTGGCGCTTGACGCGGAGGAGCCCTCAGACGAGATCAAAGCGCCCCGCAACAAAACCCCGCGCAGCTCACGTAATTCGAAGCGCAAAGCTTCTTGACTTCTTGTTTCCGCGAATGGAGGAACGCGTAGCCATGGTCCACGACCAAACGAAATCTCCCCCTGCGTATGGCCTGTACGACCCCCAAGACGAGAAGGATTCATGCGGCGTCGGTTTCGTCGCCGACATTCGGGGACGCCGGTCGCACCAAATCGTATTGGATGCGGACCAGGTGCTTCGCAATATGGCGCACCGAGGCGCGTGCGGGTGCGAGCCGAACACCGGAGATGGCGCGGGAATCCTCACCGCGCTGCCCCATGAGTTCTTATCCAAAGTGGCGCGGGACGATCTCGGCATCACGCTGCCCGAGCCTGGTCGCTACGGGGCGGGCAACATTTTCTTGCCTACCGATCCGAGCGAGCGCGCTCACTGCAAACGAACTTTTGAACGTGTAATGACCGAACAAGGGCAGCGATGCCTCGGCTGGCGTTCCGTGCCCGTGGATCCCGACGGCGCAGACATTGGCCCCTCCGCGCGCGCCAGCATGCCCGCCATCGAGCAGCTTTTCGTGGCTGCGGGAGATGGACCCGGCGGTGACCATTTTGAGCGGCAGCTCTACGTCATTCGCAAGCGAGCCGGGACCGCGCTGCGCAACGACGCGCGGTTGCGCCAGGCGGGGTATGTCTACGCGTGCACGCTTTCGTCAAAAGTCATTGTCTACAAAGGCATGTTGACCCCGGAGCAGCTGCTGCCTTTTTATCCAGACCTCGCGGATTGGAGCTATCGCTCGCACCTGGCCATGGTGCACTCACGTTTTTCCACCAACACCTTTCCAAGTTGGGACCGCGCCCAACCGCTTCGGTGCATGAGCCATAACGGAGAGATCAATACCCTGCGCGGCAATGTGACCGCGATGCACAACCGGGAGCGAACGGTTGGCAGCGATCTTTTCGGTGACCAGATCGACCGCGTTTTTCCTGTGGCGGAGCCTGAGTGCAGCGACTCGGGCAACTTTGACAACGTACTTGAGTTTCTTCTTGTTGGCGGCCGCACGCTTCCCGCGTCGATCATGATGATGATTCCTGAGGCATGGCAAAACGACCCACACATGATTCGCGAAAAGCGCGCGTTCTACGAGTTCCATTCCTGTTTCATGGAACCTTGGGATGGTCCCGCATCGATCGCCTTTACGGACGGGCAATACATCGGCGCGGTGCTCGACCGAAACGGGCTTCGACCGAGCCGTTACTACGTAACCCACGACCACAAAGTCATCATGGCGTCCGAAGTTGGGGTGCTCGATATCAATCCCGCGGACGTCAAAGCCAAAGGTCGCTTGCAGCCAGGAAAGATGTTCTTGGTCGACTTCTCGGAAGGTCGGCTGATTCCTGATGAAGAAGTCAAAAAGCATATTTGCTCACGCCATCCGTACGATGAGTGGCTCCGCGAACAAGCCATGGAGTTGAGTGAGCTCAATGCGCCTGAGCAAATATTCGGCTTCGACGAGTCCTCCCTCATTTCGCGCATGCGCGCGTTTGGATACACCACCGAAACGGTGCAGTTCATGCTGTGCCCGATGGTGGAGCAAAAACGCGACCCGGTGGGAAGCATGGGAAACGATTCGGCGCTTGCTTGCTTGTCGGATCGTCCGCGCCTGCTCTATGACTACTTCAAACAGCTTTTCGCACAGGTGACCAACCCACCGATCGATTCGATTCGGGAAGAGGTCATCATGAGCCTTGAGTGTTTTGTTGGGCCCGAAGCCAACCTGCTCGACGTTACGCCACAACACGCGCACCGCATCCGCGTCCCTCATCCGATTTTGACCAACGAAGAACTCGCGAAGCTTCGCGAGCTCGATCATCGCGAATGGCGCTCTCGAACCATCAACATCACCTGGCCTCGATTCAAAGGTGCGGCCGGGCTCGACGCATCGCTCCGTCGCATTTCCGCAGAAGCGGAGCAGGCTGTCGATGAAGGTTTCAACATTTTGGTGCTGTCCGACCGCGAAACCGGCGCCGACCGAGTGCCGATCAGCACACTGCTCGCGGTGGGCGCGGTACACCAGCACTTATCTCGCTGCGCCAAGCGCACCCGCGTAGGCCTCATCGTCGAAACCGGAGAAGCCCGCGAAGTTCATCATCATTGTTTGCTGATCGGTTTTGGCTGCGACGCGATCAACCCTTATCTTGCTTTTGAGGCGCTCTGGAAAGCACGCCGGGACGCGCTTCTCGACGCCAATCACTTTCCGTCAGACGACAGCGTGGTAGTGGGGTACCGGAAGGCGGTGGCCAAAGGCATGCTCAAGGTGATGGCGAAGATGGGCATCTCGACGCTGCAGTCCTACAAGGGCGCCCAGATTTTCGAAGCGATTGGGCTCAACCGTCAGGTCATCGACCATTGCTTTGCAGGCACCCGCAGCCGGATTGAAGGGGTTGGCTTTGACGTGCTCGCCGAGGAACTCGTTCGTCGGCATGAGCTTGGGTACCCTACGCAGGCCACGGTCCAGACTCTTCCGGTGCTTCCTAACGACGGCCAGTTTCATTGGCGGGCGGATGGTGAGCACCACATGTGGAACCCCCGCACGATTCACGACGTTCAAATCGCCGCGCAAGAGAAGGACGCGTCCGCCTATGCGCGATTCTCGGAGCGCGCCAATCACGATGCGAAAAGCCGATGTACGCTGCGCGGCCTGCTTCGATTTCGCCAGACGACGCCGATTCCCCTCGATGAAGTAGAACCCGCGAGCGAAATCGTGAAGCGCTTCGTGACCGGCGCGATGAGTTTTGGCTCGATTTCTGAAGAGGCACATACCTCGCTTGCTGTGGCGATGAATCGCCTCGGCGGAAAATCCAACACCGGCGAAGGAGGGGAAGACCCCGCGCGTTATCATCCGCTGGACGATGGCACGCCGAACCCGCAGCGCAGCGCGATCAAACAAGTCGCGTCGGGGCGCTTTGGCGTCACCATCAACTATCTCACCAACGCGGACGAGATCCAGATCAAGATGGCGCAGGGCGCCAAACCGGGGGAGGGCGGAGAGCTACCAGGTCGGAAGGTCGGCGAGCACATTGCGCGGATTCGGCATTCGACACCTGGCGTAGGTTTGATCAGCCCTCCACCGCACCACGACATTTATTCGATCGAAGACCTCGCCCAGCTCATCTACGATCTGAAGAACACCAACCCAAGCGCGCGCATCTCCGTCAAGTTGGTCAGCGAAGTCGGCGTCGGCACTATCGCCGCTGGGGTCGCGAAGGCGCATGCGGACCATATTCTGATCAGCGGCCACGATGGTGGGACCGGCGCATCGCCGCTTACTTCGATCAAACACGCCGGGTTGCCTTGGGAACTCGGCATCTCGGAGACCCATCAAACGCTCGTTCTCAACAACTTGCGCAGTCGCGTCGTGTTGCAGACCGACGGTCAGCTCAAGACTGGCCGAGATGTCATCGTGGCAGCGCTACTCGGTGCAGAAGAATTTGGGTTCTCTACGGCGCCGCTCATCACTCTGGGCTGCATCATGATGCGCAAGTGCCACCTGAATACCTGCCCGGTCGGCATCGCCACCCAAGACCCGGAGCTTCGCAAGAAGTTCCGCGGCAAACCAGAGCACGTCGTGAACTATCTGTTCATGGTTGCTGAAGAGGCACGCGAAATCATGGCGAACCTTGGTTTCGCATCGATTAACGAGATGATCGGGCGCGTGGAAGTTCTTGATATAGACGATGCGATTGTTCACTGGAAAACCCAGGGCATCGATCTTCGCCCAATGCTCAGTCCGGCAAGAAAGCCAAACCCAGACGTAAGCGTGTACTGCACCGAGCAGCAAGACCACGGCCTCGAGCACGCGCTTGACAATCGCCTTATCGAACTCGCCCGTCCCGCGATTCAGGGCGGAGAACAGGTGCGCGCGAGCCTCCGCGTACTCAACACCCATCGCACCGTGGGTACGATGCTGAGCCATCAAATTGCGCGCACCTGGGGACAACGCCTGTTGCCCGATGAGTCGATCCACTTTTCGTTTCGAGGTTCCGCGGGCCAGAGTTTCGGCGCGTGGCTTGCGCAAGGCGTCACTCTGGAACTCGAAGGAGACGCCAACGACTACGTCGGCAAGGGACTTTCCGGCGGGCGAATCATCGTTTACCCCGACCGGGCCGCCACGTTTGCCGCGAGCGAGCAAATCATCGTCGGCAATGTCGTGCTCTACGGCGCCATTCGAGGTGAGGCATTTCTGCGAGGTCGCGCGGCGGAGCGATTCTGCGTGCGAAACTCTGGCGCCCATGCGGTTGTAGAAGGCGTCGGGGACCACGGCTGCGAGTACATGACGGGAGGGCGCGTGATCGTGCTCGGGCCTACCGGGCGCAACTTCGCGGCGGGAATGAGCGGCGGAATCGCGTACGTATGGGATCCCGAAGGACAGTTCGAGCCCCAAGTCAATCTGGAAATGGTCGAACTCGAACGCCTCGACGAAGAAGCCGAGCGCGTAGAAGTTCGCACACTGATCGAACGCCATCGCGAGCTCACTGGATCAGACGTTGCAGAGCGCATTCTTGGCAGCTGGGATTTCGCGTGTCGCCAGTTCGTCAAAGTGATGCCGATGGATTACAAGCGCGTGCTTCTCGAAGCCAAGAAGCCGGACACCCTGTATCCCAAATCCGAACCAGAAGACCACCATCAAGGAGTCGCGTGATGGGTAAACCTACGGGGTTTAAGGAAATCGAGCGGGCGGGCGTGCCCTATCTCGACCCTCGTCAACGTCTCGAGAACTTTGATGAGTTCGCGGTCGACGTTCCGGAAAGTCACCTGATTGCGCAGGGTGCCCGATGCATGGACTGCGGGGTTCCCTTTTGCCAGTCGGACACCGGATGCCCGATCGATAACCTCATTCCGGAATGGAACGATCTTGTGTATCGCGGTCGCTGGCGGGAAGCGCTCGATCGTTTGCACCACACCAACAACTTTCCTGAGTTCACCGGTCGTGTGTGTCCCGCGCCATGTGAGGGCGCCTGCGTGCTCGGCATCATCGAACCGGCCGTGACCATCAAAAACATCGAGTGCGCGATCGTCGATCGTGGGTTTGCTGAAGGTTGGATTCGCCCGCAGCCACCGAGTCATCGCACCGAGAAACGTGTCTCCATTATCGGCTCCGGCCCCGCAGGCCTCACTGCCGCCCAGCAGCTGCGCCGAGCAGGACACGAAGTCACGGTGTACGAACGAGAAGATCGCATTGGTGGGCTGCTGATGTATGGCATTCCCAACATGAAGCTCGACAAACGTTTCGTGGATCGACGTGTCGCTCAAATGCGGGAAGAAGGCGTTCAGTTCGTTACCGGGGCGCACGTCGGAACCACCGTGGATGTGCGCGAGATAGAAGAGAACTCTGATGCGCTGCTGCTCGCGTGCGGCGCTACGGTGCCTCGCGACCTAGATATCGAAGGGCGCGAACTCGAAGGCATTCACTTCGCGATGGATTTTCTGACCAGGAACACGAAGAGCTTGCTCGACAGCAACCTCGCTGACGGCGCGGCGATATCGGCCAAGGATCGCCGAGTGATCGTGATCGGAGGAGGCGACACCGGGACCGACTGTATCGGCACCTCACTCCGACATGGATGTGCTTCGCTCGTCAACTTTGAACTGATGGACCGCCCCCCAGATAGCCGAGCAGACAACAACCCATGGCCGGAATGGCCCAAGATATTCCGAGTGGACTATGGACACGCGGAAGCGGACGCGAGATTCGGTGGCGATCCGCGCACGTTTGCGATTCTCAGCAAACGATTTCTGAGCAATTCATCCGGACACGTGCGCGGTATCGAAACTGTGCGCATCAGCTGGACGCGAAACGAAGACGGCCGAATGCGCATGACCGAAATCCCCGGTACCGAAGAAATCTTTGAGGCCGACCTCGTACTCCTAGCGCTCGGGTTTACGAGACCCGAGCAGCCTATTGCGGATGCGCTCGACCTCGAACGAGACCCGCGACTCAACTACAAAGCCGACTACGGAAGATTCGCCACCAGCCGCGAAGGCATCTTCGCAGCTGGTGATTGCCGACGCGGACAATCGCTCGTTGTCTGGGCCATCGCCGAAGGCCGCGGCGCAGCCCGAGCGATCGACGAATACCTGATGGGAGAATCCGCGTTACCCGCGCCGTCGTAGTTCTGGAGGGTCTGGCCGATCCAACGCAGCAAGCACGGCGTCGTGGATCATGTCTTCGTGTTGCATGGTGATGTTTTCGAAGTTCACCACCACGGCGACATGGTCCGGGCCTGCTTGCCGAACCAGTTCTACGCGACCGTGAAGCGCGATGGGTTCGGTCTTTCGCTGCGGGAGCCCGAGCAGGATACGCACCTGCTCATCTTCCGGAATCGGGTAGCCTCCAGTGAGTACCGCGCCTTTTGCCGAAAGATTGCGGGCTCGATACCGGCCGAGCGGTACGCCGCGGAAAAAAACCATGGCATCTAAGCAAAGCTCATTCGCAGTTCGTGGGCCGAGGGACCAGTTCAAGACAGCCATTGTTGACCTCCTGGGTTGTCCCGCGCGCAGAGGGTCTGCAGCGAGCGGTGTTTGTATCAGTGATCCATACTTTGGCCTACAGGTCCAGACCGAATGTTGGTCGGCAACGAGTTTAGAATGCGAACCTCCCAGAGCCGGGACATGAACGCGCTCAACTGGGACGCTCGCTTGACCCTAAGAGCGTACGTGGAAGCTATGAGCGCTGTGGATTGACACAGGTCATTCTCATACAGAACCCGTCGTCATCCCAATCCACTCGGTCGAAGGCGCTATGAATGATTCCCATTCCACGTCCTGCGAGCACGCCGCCTTCTCGCGGAGACCGATGCTCCGGTGGGCAGGGATTCTGATTCCAGCGCAGCTCTACGCCGAGTCGATCGTCGGCAACATCGACTTCCAGTTCGATCATGCGGTCGCTATGGTCGGATGACACCGATCCAAAATACGCATCGAGTTCTTCAACGTCTGCGTCAGCTGCTTCGTGGTCGCTTCCGTGTACCACCGCGTTGGTGATCGCTTCGGTCAAGCCTAGATCGAGCCGCCGACTATCCACCCATCGCGGCACCACCGATCCAACCCATTCTACAGCGCTTTCCACTTCATCGAGTGACGCAAGAAACGTGCGACGCATCTCTGAACTCCGAGCTCCCATTTCTCCAAACGACACAGTTCTCTGAACATCCGAAAACGACGCCTCGCGGCTTTGTTGTAGCCCCGAACGCGCACGGTTTCGCGAGCGCGTGCGATTACCCGCTAATTTCGCGTGTTCATACGGTCCACAGAACACACTCGAAGCGTGATTTCACGAGTCTCAGCGCTTCGACGCACTGAACCAGCTGCTTTCGTTCCGAGTCTTCGGGCACGTGCGACGAGAATCGATAGTTCACAGCGATCCATCGTTCTTCTTCGGCAAATAGCAGATCCAAGGTAGTCCCCCTACGCACACCGCGATCGTCCATGGCAACGGAAAGTCCACGTTCACATCGCGAACTGGCCGCCGCACGACGAAACAGCACGTGGTTCACCACGTGGATCATCCGCTCCGATATCTCACGCATCTCGTCAGGATTTGCCCCGAGCACGCGCCCCCTAGTTTCCACCATTGCCCGCGCCAACGCGTCGTCCGCATCGAGGGGAATGTCGCGAAGCAGGGGGCGCAACCATGCGCGAGCACGCGGCTCGGGAACCACCACTTGGGACGCCCCTGCGAGCACCAGCACGGATGCGGTATCAACCTCAGAGTCGTCGTCAGTCCGCGGAGTCGACGGAACGCTCGCTGTCTTCAAGGTTCGCTCGCGCGTATCGCGCCACGCTTCGTAGTCGGCCAGGCTCTCTCGAGCGCGAATGCCTTCGTCGTCTTCAGTTATCCATTCGGCGCCTCGAATTCCTCGCTGAAGCCGGTGGGGATAGGAAAAAAGCACCGGGTCCCACCAAACCACGCCCCGCCCTTGAAGCAACCTTCGATACAGCCCGGGGCGAACCGTTCGCGCGGGATTCTTCGCACGCTCGGGACGCATCAACACGCCATCCTCCCCCATGTCCGGGCAACCAGAAATTCCTCGAGTAATCGGAACGGTCTCCTGTCTGCTCGATGTATCGCCAGTCGGATAGAGCGATGAATGAAATATGTCGAGCCATCCCGGCAAAGGTTCATCGCTAACAGCGGGCACGACCAGAAGATCGCGCGCACGCGTCGCCGCAACGTACCCAATGCGTATCTCTTCGGCCTGGTCTGCTTCACACACCGAGTCTCGATGCGTGAGCAACTCGTAGGGCATGTGGCCGGCTAGTGGATAGGCCCACAACCGTTTGTCTGCGTCGACGTATTGCGACGGGCGTTCGCGAACCCTAGGAGCAGCCGGATCACAAAGCACCACGATCGGAAACTCTAGCCCCTTGGCGGCGTGTACCGTGAGCATGCGCACACCTTCAGAGTGCAGTTCGAGCGAAGTGCGGTCTCGGTCTGCATCACTGTAGCGCAACACGAAATCACGAAACGCGCCGCCTTCTGCATCAAACATCCGGGCGCGAGACACGACCTGTTCGATTCCGTGGACGGCCGCGTGACCATCGGTCCACAACGCCATCACACTCAGCGCGCGTGTTGCGTAGAGGAACTGAGCGATTGTGTCGGCTACCGAGCGATAGTTTCTCTGACGGTGCAAGTCCCGCAAGAGATCCAACGCTTGCATCACTTCGAGGTCCGCGTTGGTAGGTCGTTCCGGCCGCAACCTCGAGCATGGATGAAGCCTTCCCCCATGATGTCGAAACGCGAGCAGTTGATCGTCCTGAAGCGCTAGAAACGGGCCACGCAAGGCCGCGTAGACGTCGAGCTCCTGGTCTGGCCACTCGATGGCGCGCAAGGTCGCGCTCAGCGCGACGATCTCCTCACGCTCGCCCACCTTCCCGCGCGAATGAGGCACGCCTCGCGCTTCCAATGCCTCTGCGTACGGCTGTGCGATGTCTTTGCCCCACGCCGACAATCGACGAAAAAGGAGGCAAATATGCTCAGCGCGGAGCGGGGAACCGTCCACCATCCAGCCACTTTCCAAGAGGAGAAAATGGACAAACCCGGCCACTCCTTCAGGCGCGCTCGCGGTCACCGCCCCGGGGGTGACTTTCCCGAAATCGGCGTAAGGTCGAGGAATCGGTAGCGCCACGACGGACGGGTGGGCTGGCGGGTCGTCGCGATGTGCGCCGAGCTCTACGTAGTCGTCTCCCATCACTTCCGCAAAGGTCTGATTGATGAGCGTCTGAATGCGAGGCCCGGCTCGAAAGCTGGTGTGAAGACGCAGCGCCGTTGCGCCTTGGGCGACCAAGTGAGCTCGGACGTCTCGATAAAAAGAAACATCCGCGCGTCGAAAACGGTAGATCGATTGGTTGGCATCGCCGACCAAGAACAGCTTTCCAGGAACCATCCGGGTGTCGCGCCAGCTCGTAGCAGAGCCTTCCGCACCAAGCAGCAAAACGATCTCGGCCTGTAGCGGGTCGGTGTCCTGAAATTCGTCGACAAAGAGAAACGCAAACCGCGTTTGCAGTTCATCTCGCACCGAACTCGACCGCTGCAGCAGATCTCGCGCACGAATCAGCAAATCAAGATAGTCGAGAACTCCCTCACGTGCTTTTCGCTGCTCATAGCGATGCACCGCCGGCCAAAGCTCTCGCTGCAGCATGGCCGCAAGCGATGCGTCGCCTAGCTCAACATGCTTCCGCAGGTCGATATGGAGGCGATCTCGGGCGGACACGATGGGACCCCGTGCAAGCGATTCAGAGTAGTCATCACCGAACCCTTTCCATCGCCAATGGGCCGACCGAAGCAGACGTCGAAGCCTCGCCTCCATTCGATCTCGGTTCAGCGGAGTTTCCTCAAGCGCTGCGGCTTGGGAAAACGATGCCAGTTCAGAGAGATTTCGCGCCAAATAGTCTCCTGGCCGCGACGCAGAATTTGCGAGATTACCCAGACGCGCGATTTCCGATACGAGAGCGTCCTGCGTGGCGAATCCTGAGTTGGCTCGAAGGTCGTGAGATGCTTCAGCCATCCAAAGGGCATCGAAATCGCGATGCGCAACCAGTTGACTAAAGGCGTCTCGCAAGATTTCGCGCAGGGTGCCTCTTCCCGCCGCCCCCACCGAATGGCGAACGAGGAGCGCGCGTACGCCTTCTGGCGGATCAGAAAGGAGGTGCACCATCTCCTGGTCAAATACCTCTCGCTGCAAATGAACGCTTTCATGCTCGGCAAGTACGCGAAACGCGGGGTCGATTTGGGCGTCGACGGAAAACTCACGCAGAAGAGCCGCGCAAAAGCCGTGGATGGTGTGTATCGAAGCGCGTTCTATGTCGTCGAGAGCGCGTGCAAGATGTTCATTCGTTGTGGGTGTGCCCGCAAAGCGTTTTCGAAGCTCGGCGCGAACTCTCAGCTTGAGTTCACCGGCGGCGCGCTCCGTGAACGTAAGCGCCGCAATATTCTCCATCTTGGCCCGACCGGTTTCTACCGCAGTCGACAATCTCTGGACGAGCTCGTGGGTTTTCCCCGTACCGGCGGCGGCGTCAACGACGAACGTGCTGTCCAGATCCGTCTGGATGCGGGTACGGACGTCTGCATCACTCAGTTTCATGCGCTCGGTGCGTTCCATCAGCGCGTGGCGATCAGCGGAGGTCCCGGAGTGCTTCGATGGCGCTTAGAGGGCGTGCATCCTTTCGCAACGTGCGAGACTCCTCTTCGTTTCCGCAAAGCGGTCGGTAGTCGCAGCGATCGCATGCTCCCGGCATGGGACGAGCGGGAAAGAATCCGTCCGCAAGGCTTCGACCAAGCGCTTCGGACAGCACTCGGACAGCCTTGCGCTCAGCAGATCCGAGGGCCACCTCGTGCAGCGTAAACCTGCCGCGTTCGGTGCAATAGTCGAGCCGACCCGTGTGCACTTCAGCCTCTGGGAATAACTTTTCCAGAGCCATCGCATAGAGGACTGGCTGGAGTATACGCCCCCCTGCAATGGATGCGCGCGAATCCAAAAAGTCCGGTCGCATGCCCGTCTTGTAATCGGTCACGCGAAAAGAGTCACCGGATTGCTCCACCAAATCGATCTGTCCTCTCAATCGAATCCCGCAATCCAATCGAACTTCCTCGGTCACGCTCGCAGGGTCGCGAAACTCGCTGTCCATCTCCGCCAGTCCAAAACCAAGCTCAAAATAGCGAGGCGTCCACGGTTGCGTGGTCGAATCTGTGCCCGACGAACGCTGTACCGATAGGCTGAGCCAGCGATGCATGTCCGTGCGCACCGCAGATAGGTATTCGCTCCACGAGCCGTCTCGATCCAAGCCTTTGCGCTCCGCGTACCGACGCTCTCGGTTGTCGATGATTCGGTCAAGGAGCGTCCGTAGGTCAGCGAGATCGCGTTTCAAAACAGGAAACGAATCTCGCGTTCTGAGCTCTGAGTAAAAATCGAACAAGACTTCATGAATCAGGCGACCTCGGTCCAGAGCTTGGAGTTCGTCGGTTGGCAGGGAAGGCGGCGGAAGAAGACCCACGATGCTGCGCAGAAAGAAACGGTACGGGCACCACGCGAAGTGCTCCAGGGCCGTCGGCGAATACGAGCGCGCATCGAGTTGATGAGGCCGGAGCGCTCGACGGGCTTCCGCCGAAGCATCGACCAAACCATCGGCCCCGGTCCAGCGCCGGATCGTCCAACGTCGCCCTCGTCGACGCAGCGCGCGAGCGGCAAAGGGGTTCGCTTGCATAAGATAGCGAGCGCTCCCGGTTTGCGGCGCCGAAGTCCCGCGAAGGCTTTGAAAGAGCCGGAGATCATAGTCCGTTTCGTCAATCGCGCGCGCTGGCTGATGTCGCTCACGCTCCGACTTGACTGCTGCGCTGAACGATTGCTCGGCCGACGCATTCAGTTCGTCCACAAAAACCGATGGTGTGAGCGGTCGGTTGCGAAGACCATCGAGGAGAGGATACGAGGCAATCAACCGTCGCTCTGCAGCGCCTGCGACCAAGCTCATCCGGCTCCGCTCTTGGTGGGCATGCGATCGCTCGGTGGTCAACCAAGGGCTCATCTGCGCGCGAACGCGGTCCGAAAACAACGGATCGGGTCGATAGGCTTGTGGAAAAACGCGTTCGACGAGCCCGGGAACGGCAATCACGTGAAACGATTGGCCACACACTTCGTCAACGCTCCCCAAGAAAAGCGCACCCGAGTGGGAGTGCGACGACTCCCGGCGAGTGAGCGCGTTCAATCGCTCCGTGAGCGTACGCCGGACCTCCACCAAGGAAACCGGAGCTGTAGATTGGAGCGCCGCAAGCGTCGTTAGAATCATCGCCGTACGGTCGGACCTCCTCAGCGTAAACGAGGACAATCGAAGCAGTCGCTCGCTCCATTCGCTCCACGAGGCGCACTCGGGAAACGCGCCCAGAGCCTCCAAAATGGGCGCTGAGAACTCCAGCAGCGCGCGCACATCGGAGTCTCCTTGGTGAAGCGCCAGGAGGTACGCCGGCCATTCCGACCCAGCCAACGCCCCGGCTTCGCGCAGCATTCGCTCCCAGCGTGCAGGCGCGACGGAGTGTTGAGAGATCGTTTCCTCGAGAGCCTCTTCCGCAGACGTCTCTTCGCGAAAGATCTCTTCCCGAAGTGTCTCTTCCTCATCCTCGATTTCGGAGTACACGAAGTCGTTGTCGCCCGAGCCAGACGTTCGCGAACTCGATGCGGCGCCCAGAGACAAAAACTCTGCGAATCGCTCCGCCGAACACTGCTCTTCAGCGCAACGCATCAAACACAAGAGCGCGCGCCCCTCGAGGTCCACACCATTTATCCCGCGAGTTTGTACATAAGGAATTCCTGCGCGGCGGAGGGCGTGCACTGCCGGTTCACGGTAACGTCGAACATCGCGCAGGAGCATCGCCATGCGGTCAAAAGGCGTACCCGCACGCGCTTCGTCGAGCAGCAACCGAACAATCTCAACACACTCGGTGTGCTCGTCCTTGGTCGAAACGATGGCGCACGGTTGATTGATCCGAGTTGGATCATCGCTCGCCTCTTTTTCCTTATGTTGAGTTGCCGCAACACGCCGATACGGCTCGTACTCTCCGTCTAGCGAGGGGACCACCGACAGCGCCGAGATCGCGCGAGAAAACATCGCACGAATGAGTTGAAATTCGCTCTGCGAGCGGAGCGGAACGTCGATCATCAGCAGGGAGCAACTCAGAAGCGGATGGGTCCCCTTGTTCGCCACATCGGCGGCCTGGGCAAGCAGCCCTCCCGTACCGATGAGTCGTTCACTCGACAGTTTTTGAAGAAACGCACCATAGAGCTGTCGCTCTTCGGCGAACGAAGCGGGCACGTCTGCCTCGACCAAACCGTTTCGCTCGAACTCTTCGAACGAATCCACCAGTCGAGCGCACAAACCCGCTTGTTCTGTTCCCTGTGAAAACCGGTCGAGCGCGTGTCGCTCGGCCAGTTCCATCACCACCCGGTTCATTACGGCGAGCCGCATCGTGCGACTCGCGACCGCCAACCCTTGGCGAGCCAGCGCAGCTCTCGTGAGCCGGCAAGCCAAATCGTAGAGCGTCATTCCGTACCAGCCACCGGGGACCGAACCGATCGACGCCCGGGAGAAGAATCGGTCCAAGGCGAGCGGTTGCGGCACAATGACAATCCGCCGCTCTGCGCTGGGGCTGACGCACCACCATTCCGCCGCGCGATCGAGTCGACGACACGACGATGAACTTTGCCACACCTCGCGTAGCGGCGGCGTCGCGTTCACCGTGTTCCTATGTTTGTGCGAAGCACAACGCTCACGGGAGCCCTAGCGCGCGCGTCAACACTCGCCGCACCACCGCGTCTAGATTGGCGTCGGGCGTTTTCTTGAGCAATCGACGAATCGTCGTCTTCACCGTGTTTTCGGTAACCAAAAGCTCCTTCGACATCGCGCGCCGCTCGACACCAGACGCCGCGAGCGCGACGATCCGCGTTTCCAGCTCGGAAAGTCGGTACGCCAACGCAACCTCGTGAATCGCCCGCCGCAAACCTTCATCGTCTGGCCCCGATCGTGCGAGCGCCTGGCGCGCAAACGCACGTAAGTTGCGTATTTCCGGCGGTTTGCAGACGTATTGAGCCCTTAGCGCGTGCGCGCGGTTGATTTGAGTCCGGTCGATATGCGCCGTCAACATCATCGCTGGCACGGTATAGCCTTGGTGCCGGAGGTGTGCGAGAACCTCTAGCCCTGAGCCATCGGGCAGTTTGATGTCCAAAACCACCCCCACAAACGAACCTTTCCCGTCGATCGCTTCGAGAGCTCGTTCGACCGTCGACACCAGGCGCACTGGAGCATGTTGGGCGAACCACCGCTGCAGCGTGTTGGCGACCACGATGTCATCTTCGACAATCAAAAACTCAGGCGAATCAGACATGCAGCACGTTCTTAACCTCAGACCGAGATTGGGCTTCGGTCAAGTCGATCCCGTCGGAAGAAAGAACCGGCACTGAACCAAGCCAAGAATTCCTGCAGAGGAGAGAAAAGTTGGGCAACGCGAAAGACGCCTCTCAGAGCTACATTGTCGTCACTGGCGGCGCGGGGTTTATTGGATCCCACGTCGTCGATCGACTCGCAAATCAAGGCCATCGCGTCGTGGTAATCGACGATTTGAGCACCGGAAGCAAGGCCAACCTGAAAAAGTGGGACGGCGACCGGCGGGTTACGCTCATTGAAGCGGATGTTGCGGAGGGCATTGAGCCTTCACTCAAGAATATCGAGGGCACTCCGGATCGTTTTGTGCATCTTGCCGCTCAAACTTCGGTGGTTCACTCACTGGAGCATCCGCTCCACGACCAACGAATCAATGCGCGAGGCACGCTTGCGGTTGCTGAGTTTGCTCGTCAGGTCAAAGCCAAGAAATTGGTTTTCGCATCATCCGCGGCGGTTTATGGAGACGTGGATACCGTGCCGACGCCCGAAGACGCCCCACTCGCACCCCAGTCGCCCTATGGCATTCACAAACTCCTCGGTGAGCACTACCTACGCATGTACAGCGAGGTGCACGGCCTTCCCACGGTCCCCTTGCGCTTTTTCAACGTCTACGGGCCCCGCCAAGACCCCAAAAGCCCATACTCAGGTGTGATTTCGATCTTTTTGGACCGCGCGACGCAGGGAGTACCGCTGCGTATCTTCGGCGATGGCGAGCAAACTCGCGACTTCGTATTCGTAGGCGATGTTGTCACCATGATCACAAGCGCACTCTTCAATGAGCCCAAAGCCGCGGAAAACCCCGCCGCTGGCGCGTTCAACGTCGGCACGGGCTCCACTATCACCGTCAACACACTCGCCGAACGCGTCCGCGAAGCGTGCAACTCAGATTCTCCCATCGAACACGCCGACGCGCGCCCCGGAGAAATCCGGCACTCCTGCGCCCAAGTCGCCCGCGCTGAACAACAGTTCGGCTTCCGCGCCACCATCACCGTCCAAGACGGCCTAGCCGAGACCGCAACCTGGTTCCGCACGCAGGTGGCACCCCCGAATGTAAAGCAATGATCAGATTGGTTGATTGCAGCGCAGGGTGCATCCCATAGAGCGGCGGAATTTTGGCCTGAGCGCGAGCGCCCCCACAGCGAACGACTGAGGAAGGCTCCGAGCCTTTCGCAGGGAGAGAGC
>JANQQS010000205.1 GCA_028284955.1 Myxococcota bacterium
GCGAGCGCCCCCACAGCGAACGACTGAGAGGTACAAACGTACCTCGCAGGGAGAGAGCGAGGAGGTAAGCCGCAATCAGGCCAAAAGATCAGCGCTCTAGATGCAGACGCCGTATTCGACGGCTCCGATCACTAATCCCGCTCCTACGCCAGTGCAGGTGCCCTCGGCGCATACCGGAGAGGATGCGCTGAGTTCGCAGATTTGTCGGCATGTCGAATCCCCCGCTCCCGAGGATGCGCACAGAGCGCCGACCATGCAGTCATTGTCCAAGGTGCATGCGGACCCAATCGGGGTGTCTCCTTGGACCAAGCATTGCGTGAAGGGCATCGCACCATTCACCCCTACCGAGCATCCCTGGCCGTGTTCACAGGTGTTCTCGCTGTCCAGGGGGTCGCACACGTCAGTGCAATAGAACGCGCCCGTGTCGGTCGAGCCGCCATCCGAAGCGAACTGAAGCGAGATGCACGCCGACCCGTCCCCGGAGCAGCCTGTGCTCTGATCGCAGTAGGGCCGGCACGTTCCGCCAGCGGAGTTGATAAAGCAGAACAGCCCGCCTGCGCATTCGGTGTCGGAACGGCACACCGCGCCTGCTGCACCTTCCACGCGAATCACTCGGCACTGCGTTTCGAGCGCGCCCTGTGGGCTACGCAGAAGCGTGCAGGCGCGCCCATCTGGACAACCGGTCTGGTTTACGAGGTCCGCTTGGGTGCAGTCGGGTCCGCTGTTTTCCGTGGTCGACCCGTCCATCGTGGTCGACCCATCCGAAGAAGAAGCGACGGCCGAGTCGGCAGCCGCGTCGGACGAGTCATCTGACCCGGATTTGCATGAAGCCATCACACATGAAACCACCATGAGCCCAACGGGCGCTCTCAAACTACGCAAGAAAGTCATATCTGGAGGGTGGCGCGGGGGAGGGTCGCCCCGCAACCCGAAATTCGCTATCCTTTGAGGCAACGAAGTTGCGTGACTTGGTTTTCAAACCAAGGTAGCGTCGCCTTTAGACATACATGGGTCGAACCGCTCATTCTGTTTCTCCGGAGCATGCGGCACACACCACCGCCGACGTTGAAGTGACCGATCCGGCGCTTTTGCTACGGCTCACGGGGCCCAACAGCAGCTGCTTGCGAGCGCTCGAAGCAGAGTTCGACGTCACCATGGGCCTCCGCGGGCATACCATCCGCATTCAGGGAAGCCCCAAATCGGTCGCTGGCGTCGAGCGCGTGCTCGCGGAGCTGCTCGATGTGCTCTCGGACCGAAAACTGAGCCCTTCTGAGATTGCCCGCGCCGCGCGGACATTGCGGGACCATCCGGAGCTTCGGCTGCGCGATCTGTTCGACGACGTGGTGCTGATCACGTCATCTCGGCGCACGGTCACCCCGAAGGGCATCGCGCAGCAAAACTATGTGCAAGCGATTCGCAACTCGGATGTGGTGTTTGGCATTGGGCCCGCGGGTACCGGGAAGACCTATCTGGCGATGGCGATGGCGGTACATGCGCTACAACAAAAACGGGTTAAACGAATCATCCTGACTCGGCCCGCCGTCGAAGCAGGGGAGCGGCTCGGGTTTTTGCCGGGCGACCTCGCCGACAAAGTCAATCCCTACCTGCGGCCGCTCTACGATGCGCTCCACGACATGATGGATTACGAGCGGGTCGGCGTGCTGATGCAAAAGGGCACCATCGAGGTGGCTCCGCTCGCGTTCATGCGCGGCCGAACGCTCAATGATGCGTTCGTGATACTCGACGAAGCCCAGAATACAACCCCGGAGCAGATGAAGATGTTTCTGACGCGGCTGGGGTTTCATTCGAAGGCAGTGGTGACTGGAGACATCACACAGATCGACTTGCCGGAAGGTCGACCGAGCGGATTGCAGGATGCAGAGGGGCTGCTGTCCTCGGTCGAAGAGATCGAGTTCTGTCGCTTCACCGATGTCGACGTCGTTCGGCATCCCTTGGTGCAGCGGATCGTGCGCGCGTACGACGAGCGAGACGCGCGAAAAAAAGCCCAAGGCTGACCGAGCAACAGCTTCAGCAACAAACCCCGGCGCGTCTGAGTTGCTTTGATGTGGCGAGGGGTTTTGGACTCAGCACGCGGCGACGTCGCTGGTCCGTTACTTGCTTACGCGCGGGCGTACTGTCCCCGAGGGGAGACTTAAGAAGGAGCTGAACTGTGACAGCGCGAGAACGAAGGAATCGTTCGGTCAACACTCTATCCGCCCTGTGGGTTCTCTTTGCAGGGGCCTGCGTCGCGCAAACCGCGGACACCACCGAAGAACTCAAGCAGACGGAAAAGCAAGCGTGGGTTCCTTCGACGACCATTCTGTACGAGAAGGCCGGGGGACGATTGCCGCTGTTTGAAGAGTTCCATCGCGATATCCAAAAGGAACCGGCGAAAAGTGAAGAGGGTATCGTTCTACGAAAACGCGTGCGCGTGGAGGGAACGGATACGCCGACATTCTTCGCAGAGCGTGTTCCGAATGGGGGAAAGCCGTTTCAGAGGCTGAAAGTCTATCTCGCGAATAGCTACACTATCCACGCAACGACCCACGTGTACTGGGGGCGAGCGCTCAACTCAAAAACTCCGAGTTTGAACAACAAGGATGTGTTCATTGCTCCGCTCAACGATATGCACGTCCGGCCTGTACACAACCGCAAGTTCTACCCGCAGCGCGGCCAGGTTCTCCATGGGAGCTGTCCTCGGAACGAATTTGCCGTCTGGGCAGGCGAGGCTCAGGCGGGTTGCGTGCCGTTTGGTGCGCGACTTGCGCTCACGAACCGCGACTGCGCACAAAACTCTCCCGCCGGCACGTGCGTTCGGTCGTGTGTCGTCATCACCGCGCCACGGAGTCCAAGAATGAACGAACTGGTCGGCATGAGAGACGGTTACTCTGGGGGCAAGCTACACTATCTTTCGGTGCGGCTCAAAAACCAGTAGCCAAAAGCCGTCGCGCCGCGTTCGGTCACGGCTCGGAAGAAATCTCTGCTTGCGAGCCGTCGGTGCCGGCCGCGCCGGAGTTGCCGGGGGAGAATCCGCCGCGGCCGCCTTGGCCGGCGACGCCAACCGTTTCTACGGTGATCGTTTCAGCGAGGGCGGCTCGGTAGGCTTCGCTGGCTACGCCTTGCAGCAAGACGCCGTGGCTACCGCCTCCGCAGCCGCCACCGCCACCACCGCCCGAGCCTCCGGCGCCGCCATCGCCGCCGCGGCCTCCGGTTCGGGCGCAGAAGAACTGTCCTTCGCCGCCGGACGCTCCGTTGCCAGGGGCGCCTCCGGATGCGCCGACGCCGCCGTCCCCACCGCTGCCTCCGCTCGCCGTGACGACGCGGACATTGCCAAACGTAGGCCCGGTAGACCCAGAGGATCGGTCGAGCGCGATCAAGATACCGATCGAGGCGCCGCCTCCGGTTCCTCCGTCGGCTTGGGGCGCGCCGCAGCCACCGCTTCCGCCGCCCCCGCCGCTTCCGCCAGCCCGGTCATTGCAGGTTCCGGTGGTGCCACCGATGCGCGCAAACCCTGCGCCAGCGCTGCCGCCTCCGCCGCCAGATCCGTTTTGGCCGGAAGTTCCAGAGCCGCCGGGTCCGCCGCGCACCCGTCCGGCGCCCAGATCAACTAGTGGAGCCGCTTCGCAGCCCAATCCGCCGCGACCATTTTGGCCGGGCGCGCCGTCTGAACCGTCTCCGCCGTCGCGCGGCAGCGATGGGTTGTCGTCACAGAAGTTGCAGATAATCCGATTGGTGGGTGCGTTGTACGTTACTTCGCCGGCCGCGCCTCCGGCCCCGCCGCGGCCGCGTTCCGGCGCGGGGTTGGACACCGCCACGCGGAGCGCAGCGTCCAAGTCGCAAACGCCGCCGAACGTGAAATCGGTACAGCCGGCGTTTCCGCAAGGCCGTCCATTGGTGCACCCGAGGTTGGGACACGCGCCGGGTCCGCCGTTTCCTCCGCTCACATTGGCCAAGGCGCAGCTCTTTGCGCCGCCGGCTCCTGGGGGAATATTGAAACATACGGTGCCGGTGGTGCCCCGATTGCCGCGCCCGCCAGGGACGCCATCGAGGTCGGCAAGACGAGAAAAACCCAAGTCGGGCAGATTCTCGCTGGAATCGCGACCACGGACGCCATCCGCGCCTCGGCCCGCGATCACTTCGAACGAGTCGAACACCACCGTTTCGGTGCATTCGTCGACAAACAGCGCAGTGCTTCCTTCGCCCGGGGCGGCAGCATCGGTGGCTTGGATCGAGAAGCCTTCGATACGGGTGGGTTCGGTGATCCCCCGGCAGGTCACCACGGGCGCGCCGGGGGCGGCATTGCGTTGTTCGATCATCACCGGAAACAAGGTCAGGTCTCGGTCGCGAAAGTCGGGGCGATAGCCGCCAAACACAGAAACCCCGCCAACTACATCGAGGCCCCCGGTGTATACCCCGCGCGCCACGAGCACGTCCCGCCCAGTGGCTCGGCCGCGTTCGATGCCCGCTTGAATCGTGCGCAAGGGGGCGACCAAGGTGCCCGGGTTCCGATCGTTTCCGCTTGTTGTGACGTGGATAAACTCGTCGCTATCGTCCACTACCCCGTCGCAATCTGCGTCGCCTCCGATGGCTGGGGGGGGGCCTTCGCCATCAAAGATTTCGCATTCGCAGCCGTTGGCTCCGATTCCGTCTACGTCGACAAAGCCGTCGACGCAGGAGACTTCGCATCGAGGTTCGCCTGCGCTCGGCACACACTCGGCGACGGTATTGGGCCCCGGCTGCGGACACGCTTCGCCGCAGCGCCCGCAGTGCAGCGGGTCTACGTAGCGCCCTTCGTCGTCCCGAAAGTTTTCGTCTACGCGACCATCGCAGTCGTCGTCCTCTTCGTTGCAGACTTCGTCGAGCGCGGCGGCGCATGCGCTGAGACCGTCGTCAGAGCAGAGCTGCTGTCCTGCGCAGATCCGGCCCTCGTCTGACTCGACGAGGCAACCAAATTCTGCGCCGAGAGTTTCGTCCGAGCAGGCGCAGACGCCGTTTGCGGGGGCGCACAATCGCGCGCCATCTATCTCTGTACATGAGAAACCGGTTGGACACTCGTCTTCGCAGGGAATGAGGCATCGACGGTCGTCTGCGTCCACCGCGATGCAGCGCGTGCCCTCAGCTCCCGCCGCGCAATCATCGTCGTCTTGGCACGGCAAACATGCGACCGGCGCATCCTCGAGGCAGGCCCCGTCGTCGCCTCGATGGGTTCTGCTCGGGCAGCGCACGATGCGACAGCTCGCCGTTCCCGCTTCTCGATCGACCGCGCACTCAGTTTCTTCCGCAGTGGGAAATACGTCGGCGCAGCGCACGCCGCACCCGCCGCAATGTTCTTCGGATGCGTAGATGCCGTCTTCGACAAAGTCTTCGTCGACCCGCTGGTCGCAATCGTTGTCCGCGAAATCGCAGGTTTCTTCTTCGCCGCAGATACGTTGCTCGTAGCAACCGGTCGAGACCGCAGCGGCGAGCGCCCATCCACACGCCATCCATGCCTGGGATGCACTATCGCGCCAGGACATCGATCGCTCCTCCGGACGCTCCGTTTCCGCCGGGGGCGGCTCCTCCTCCGCCTTGGCCCGCGCCGCCTGCTCGGCTCGTGGTAATTTCGTTGTCTCGCCGAATTTCCTCCGCGCTTAGCGATCCGCCTTGGACCCAGACGCCAATGGACGCGCCGCCGCATCCGCCGCCGCCGCCGCCGCCGCTGCCGCCCTGGCCGCCGCGCCCGCCACGGCTTCCCGGAAACGGTCCGGCGAGGGTCGGCGTCGAGCGGGCGTCTCGGGAAATCGACCCTCCAAAGCCGCCTGGCCCACCGGGGCCTCCGTCGCCGCCAGCGCCGCCGCGTCCGCCGCGTCCGCCGTCACCTGGAAAAATGCGCAGATTCTCAAGCGTGGGGGTCGCGCGCGGCTCGATGATGAGCATGCCCACCGACGGCCCACCACTCGTTCCGGCGGTTCCGGCGGTGCCTCCGCACCCGCCTGCGCCGCCGCCGCCGCCGCCCCCGCCGAGGCCGTCGACGAATTCGCATAGGTCATCGACCCAGGTCATTTCTGCGCCGCCCCCGGCGCCTCCTCCTCCTCCTCCGCTTCCGGGCGCGCCATCGGTTCCATCTTCTGCGGTTCCCGGAATCCAAGCGTCTGCGTCTAGAGTTCCGAGCGGTCGCCCGCATCCGCGGCCGGAATCACCCGCGGTCCCGTTGCGTCCTGGGCTGCCGGGGAGCGAACTACGAAAATCGGAGGGCACGGTGAAATCGGCGAGGCCGCAACACACCCGCTCCGAGCACGCTCGCCCGGTGATGGGGCCTTGGGAATCCTGCCCGCCCCGGCCCCCGGCTCCGCCCGCCAGGGCGCCCGCGTTGCCCCCATTGCCTCCGGCGTTTTGGACCGCGGCAAAATCAGGGCAGCCGGCAGCGCCTCCTACTCCCCCGCGGACTCGGACGTCGCCACATTGGCTTTCGCCGCCAGTTCCTCCGGTCACCACGTTGCGGCTATCGGCGATGCACTGATGGCCGGCGGTTTCGATCGCGCCTCGGGGTGCGGCGCCATGGCCTGCGCCTCGGTCTGGGCCGATACCGGCGGAACCATCGGTGCCGTCTTCACCTGTGCCGCCTACGCCCGCGCGAATATCGCAGTCGCGCAGTGTCAAACCCGCGCCGGTGCGCTGAAGCAGCACCCCGTATGCGGGTTCAGATGCTCCGCTGGCGTCTGCTCCTCGAAAGGAAACCCATTCGACCAGTGTCGTCTGCGTGCCAACATCGACGGCGCGAAGTGCAGGGGCGCCGGGAGCGAGGGAATCTGCGGGGGCGCGCACTTCCACGCGAAAGCCGCTGGGGTCGAGCGCGAGATAATCTCGGCGATAACCGCCGTGCACCGACACACCGTCCGGCAGCTGAATGGATTCGGTGTAGTTGCCAGAGGCGATGTACACGTGGGGTCTGGGCGCATCGGTGTCGAGGGATTCGGCGGAGCGGCGCATGGCTTCGCGAAGAGTACGAAGCGGCCGAGTAGGCGAGCCCGGCGCCTCGTCGTCGCCATCGGGTGCGACGTAGAAGCTTTCCACCACCACCCCGTCGGCCCCGTCGCAGTTTGCATCGAGCGCCGCGCCTTGCGCGCCTACCGGGCCGGGGACGTCGCTCAGATCGCTGACGAGGCATTCGCAACCGGTCGCGATGGTGCGATCGCCGTCCACTCGGTCGCCAACCTGCACACCATCGTCGGCGTCGGTACAGCGGAGAACACAGGACGGTGCGAACGGGTCTCCGCCGCAAACGAGCTCGACCCCCGGCGCCGCACCTTCGCGGCAATCGACCCCGCATTGGCCGCAGTGGGCGATATCGATACTGTAGGCTTCTCGTTCGTCGCGAAAGCCTTCGTCGAGCAGCCCATCGCAGTCATTGTCGACTTCGTCGCAGACTTCCTCGGGCACCGCGCATTCGGATAGCGTCCCGTCGTCGCACGATGCGGTGCCCGCGCATCGATTGCCTTCGGGGTCAGCCAGCGCGCACGCCAGGTCAAACGTATCGCCGGGATCGCAACGACAACTTCCTCCGGCGGGAATACAGATGTTTCCATCGTCTTGGCAACGATATCCATCAGGACAACCAAGGTCGCAGGCCACCACGCAACGCGGCTCGCCGCCTACGTCGACGCATCGAGCTTCCGCGAGATCACCGCAGTCGCCGTCGTCCTGGCACGGTAAGCACAGCCGTTCGAGCCGCGGCACACAGCGTCCGCTTCGGGACGGACCAAAACCCGTCTCGCATTGTGTTGCCGCGCAAGTGGGGGTTTTGTCTATCAATGCACACTGGGCGGTGACCACTCGGGAGCCATCGGCGATGCATGCCTGATTGCATCCGCCGCAGTGCTCGCCACTGATGTAGCGGCCTTGGTCGTCGCGGAAGTCCTCATCGACGCGGCCGTCGAGGTCGTTGTCCTGGCCGTCGCACGATTCGTCCTCGGCGTTCGGGGCGGGCAATACTTCGGCATCGATGTCTCGCAGCGTGGCCGAACGACCGCAACCCGCGATTGCAATGACCACGGTGCACCACCACCAGCCGAGCCAGGGTGATACGTGATTTCGAGCTATGACGTACGTATTTTGCGCAATTCCAGCATTGCCGATCGCGAACGTCTGGTTCGAATACATCGCCGGACATCATAGCGCTCCACGTCGCCCCTGGCTGATTACGCGCACAAACCTTCAAAAATCCCTACGAAATTGGATTCTTTCATTAAATGACCGCCGTTACTGGAATTTACTCCAAATTTAAGCCAATAAGACTATCACGTCACACCGTAGGGTGGCATTTCGTATCCATGTAGATACGTAATATTGAAGTTGGAGTGTATTCATGGCGAAACGAAGCGCCGCCCCCGCATTTTTGGTTTTGGCCCCGGACGGGCGGGCACGCGCGAGCTGGAAAGAACGCCTGCAGCGACATGGGCAGGTGCGCATGTGTGCCGACATCGATGCGGTCTCCAAAGAGCTGCAATCGCTGCGTCGCCGCTGGCTTTGCTTCGTGGTCGACGTCGAGGTCGATCGAGTGTCGATTCATCGCGCCTTGAAGTCGATGCGGCGCGCAGAGCCAATGGCTCCCGGCGTCGTCATCGTACGTGAAAAAGCGCGGGCTCCGAAAGCGCTCGCGGGTTTGGGGTTTCGCGTAGTGGTCGCGCCAGTGGCGCCCAAAGATGTTCGTTCGTTCATCGGCTACAGCCTCGCGCTCGAGGTATCCCAGAATCCTCATATTGCCGCGGCCGTGGAAGCTATTGGCGCACAAAAAGCGCTTACCGTGAAACAGATGGAACTTACTGCGCTCGCCGCCACCGACCTGACGCGCGAAGAGCTCGTGGCGGGGCTTGGCGTATCGCACAATACGGTGAAAACGCGCGTCCGCCAGCTATTGCGCATTCACGAAGAAGACTCGATGGATAGCTTGGGTAAAACTGTGCTGCGGTTGGCGCTTGCCCACGCGACACACCCCTCCTGGACTGCGCCCAGCCGCGGCATCGTCCCGCCTCCGAAAGGGCCGGGCGCGATGCCCGCGCAACGTAAAGCGCAGAAGCGAGCACGCCCACCTCGCGCGACCTAACCCGAAATGACTCGATTGCGCCCTTCGCGTTTGGCTGCGTACAAGGCTGCGTCAGCCGCGGCGAGCAGTTCTTCGACCCGGTCGTAGTTCGAGCCTACGAGCGTCGCGACGCCGATGCTTGCGGTCACTTTTAGATCTTGATCGTCAAATCGAATGGTGAGTCGCTCGATGGTAATGCGGAGACGCTCCGCGAGCACGAGCGCTTGGTTCTTCTGAATGCCGCGCGCCACGACGCAGAACTCTTCGCCTCCGTAGCGGGCGGCGAGGTCCTCGGTGCGGACGACTTTGCCCACCGTTGCCCCAACCACACGAAGCACCGCATCGCCTACGGGGTGCCCGAAGTTATCGTTCACGCGCTTGAAGTGATCGACGTCGAGGAGAAGCACCACAAGTGGGGTTTGATGGCGGCAGGCATAGGCAAACTCTGCGGTCAGCCGTTCGTCGAGATACCGTCGGTTAAACAGATCAGTGAGCGGGTCGCGAACTGCGGATCGATAGAGCTGTTGCGCATGTTCGAGCTCTTCTTCATCTTGCAAGCGAAACCGCAGCAAGACTTGTTTGCCGATGCGAATGCGATCTCCGTCGCAGAGAGGAGTGCGAAACGTAACGCGTCGATCATTGAGAAACGTGCCGTTGGTGCTGTCGAGATCTTCGAGCGAGTAGTGATCGCCGTGTCGCGTGATGCGTGCATGCTCGCGAGATAGACCTTGGTCGTCGATGCGGGTTTGTGCTTCGGCGCCTCGGCCAAGAATGGTTTCATCTTCGAGCACGAAGAGCGCGCCGGGCTCCGGCCCTGTCACCATGGTGATACAGCCTTTGCTGCGACGCTTTTTCGGAGCGGGGGCCGCGTCTTCCAGCGGAAATACCTCCGTCGTTTCGTCCTCGCGACGAAACCCTGGCGGCCGGATATTGGTTCGATCGTTTCCCATCATCGCGAAAGGCGTTCGCGAGGCGCCCCGCCCTCCATTGCGGCGGCAGCACCTGCTAATTCAGCCAAACGGACACCGGAAGACTCTCTGAAGCCCTGCTTTGGCCGCGGATGGTCTTGATGCCCCACTCTGGGGACGCGTTTACTCTTCGGAAAGCGAAGCGAGCGCGCTCTGAAGCTCGGACCGCGCGTGGGTGTCGTTTTCTGCTTGAGCGGCTGCAATACCCCGTTCGTACCAACTCCTGGCCTCTTCGATGCGAGACAGAGTTTCGGCGGTTTGTCCGGCCATCAAGTAGGTGGGGACATACGCGGGGTATCGTTTCGCCACGAGCGTATACGACGCCAGCGCGGACTCCATGTCGCCCAAAGAACGATGCTCCATTGCGCGGGCGTACCAGACGAAGGGGTCGTCGCTGCCCCGTTCGATCATCGATTCGAGAAGTTCGAGCCGCTTGGACACGGCTAACCTTTCGCCGCAGCTGGGTCTACGTGACCGATGTAGGGAAGATTGCGATAGCGCTGCGCGTGGTCCAGGCCGTAGCCCACCACAAACACATCTTCGATGGTGAAACCAAGGTAGTCGATCGAAACGGAGACCCGGGCCCGGGACGGTTTGTGGAGCAGCGACGCCACGCGTACCGATCGTGGCCGACGCGTCTTGAGATTCTCGAGCAAGTACGACATGGTGAGCCCGGTGTCGACGATGTCTTCCACGACCAACACATCGCGATCTTCGATCGAATGGGTGAGGTCGCTGGTGATTTGCACGACGCCGCTCGATTTGGTGTCATCGCCGTAGCTGCGAAGCCCGAGGAAGTCTACTGCGAGCGGGAGATCGATGGCCCGCATCAGATCTGCGGCGAACACGAAGCTGCCTTTGAGCACGGGGATGAGCACCAGCTCTTTGTCGGCGTAGTCCTTTGTGATGGTTTGGCCGAGCTCAAGAACGCGTTCCGAAATGGTCTTTTGATCGATCAATACACGCGCTTCGGACGTTCGCATATCGCGCGCTTACCGGTCTCGTGCCGGGCTGTCAAGGGACTCAGAGCCCGCGCATCAATCGCTGCGCGGTGTGCATCGCTTCGCGGAACACGTTCGGAAGGTGCTCGCCAAGAAGCGATACTGTGAGCATGAGTGCGGCCAGCCCGACCGCGGCCCGGAGCGGAGTAAGCAGCACGATAGGCATTTCAGGTGTGGCTCGCGCCGCAAAACCGAGAGCAAGTTCGATGAGCACAATCGTCACCGCTGCCGGGGCGGCTACCGCGACGGCAAACGATAGGCCATGACCAACCAATCGAGCCGCGCCGAGCGCCACCGCCCCCGTGCTCGATTGCGCCTGGGAAATCACGTTTCCGATCGGCACGTCGACGAGTCCTTGGGCAAACGCGGATAGCGCAAACCGGTGACCTCCGAGAGCCAGAAAAATCACCACCCCGGTCATGAAGTAGAGCGATGCAAGGGGAGTGGTCTGTGCAGCGTTTGAATCTTGGAGGCTGCCCGCCGCGAGCCCGCTACCCAAAAAACCACCGCTTCCGCGCCATAGGTCGGCGAGATGGCCTCCCCATTGAAGTGCGTAGAACGGAAGCACTGCGGCGATGGCAAACACGAGGCCAACCAGCGATTCACGAATTGCGGCTAGGGCGATCATGCTGGGCTCTTGCGGAACGGATGTGGCTGACGCGAGGGCGAGCGGAGCTACGCAAGCGGTCAGCCCGAAGACGAGCGCGGCGCGGAGGATCCATGGGCTGTCACGCATCGCCAGCCAGGGGGCGAGCAATGTGAGGGGAAGGATCCTCGCCGCAACCAAGAGCGCGGCAGACAAAATTTCCATCCGCGCCGGCTGACCCGAGAAGAGACTCGTCAATGCGCCCATCTACCGGCTGCCCACCTACTGGACCTTGAGCATGACGTGTCGCCACAGCGTATCCGCGAATCGGAGCAAATTGGAGCTCATGAAACCGCCGAACACGACGAGCGCAAGCGCCACCGCGACGAGCTTGGGCACGAACCCGATCGCATAGTCTTGAACTTGCGTAGCGGCTTGCAAGACCCCGACGAAGAATCCTATCGCGAGCGCCGCGAGCAACGCGGGAGCCGAGATCAGCAGTGCAAGATACATCGTCTCTGCCGCCAAACGGGCCCAATCGGCCGAGGTCATACGGTGAAACTTTCGCCGCAGCCGCACCCTGCCTTGGCGTTCGGGTTGGACCACTTAAACCCATACCCCATCAAGCGGGTTTCCCAGTCGAGGGTCGATCCTTTGAGAAACTCGATACTCCGGTTGTCGACGACTACGTTCAGGCCGTCGAAATCATAAACCGTGTCTCGTTTTCGAACCTTGGTCGCAACATCGAAGACGTAATAGTATCCGGAGCACCCGCCCCCTTTGACGCCGATCCGAAGGCCGAGCGCGTTTTCGTCGGCCTCGGCCAGCTTTTTCTTGGCCATTTTGATGGCTTCTGCAGTGAGCTCAATGGGTCGCGTGGGGGAGGGTCGCTCTTGGGGCATTGCGTAACTCGAAGTTTCAGGAATCTGCGTACTCAAGATCTAGGGCATTTCTCTGGCGTCGGCCAGGCTCGTGTCTCGCGGGAAACCCTAGCGTCCGATCCACGCGGCGAGCTTTCCTGTGCCCTCGTTTTTCGCGAAGTAGGGAGGCCGTTCCTCAAGACCGACCGCGGCGAGCCGTGATTCCACTCGCTCTGCCGAAGCGGAGGTGAAAAACGCGACCGTACTCTGGCAGCCGATATGTCGCAGGCGTCTCAGCGCCTCGGCACCGTCGGGGCCGGAGCCAAGGTCCAAGTCCAAAATGATGGCTCGCGGCGGGTTGGGCGTGGTGGCGATGATGAAATCCAAATCGCGCACCGATTGAGCCACACGGATCTCTCGACCGGTGACGCGATTCAGGGTGCGCGACAAACTTCGACCGAAGGCGGGTTCATCCTCTAAAAGCAAAAGCCACACGGCCCACTCCTGCCTGAACGCCCGAATTAGCAGGTCTCAGAATGAGGCACCACTCGTTCGGTTCCCTTGATTCGGGTGCGCGAGTTTGGGGGTAAGGGTACAATACGCTACCGTAAGCCGAGACAATGAAAGAGAAAATCTACGACGGCGTGTTGGATCTGATCGGGGACACTCCGCTGATTCGATTGCGACACATCTCGCCGTCCAGTGGCGCAGAAATCTGCGGCAAGCTCGAAGGACACAACCCTGCCGGTTCGGTCAAAGACCGCCCTGCGTGGTCGATGGTCGAGGACGCGGAAAAGAATGGCGTTTTGCGCGAAGGGTCGACGTTGGTGGAAGCCACGAGCGGGAATACCGGGATCAGCTTGGCGATGATCGCAGCGGTTCGGGGGTATCGTTGTGTGATTGTCATGCCGGAGGATATGAGCCAGGCGCGTCAGTATATTCTTCGGCAATACGGCGCGGAAGTCGTGCTCACGGCGGCGGATGACGGGATGGCTGGCGCGGTAGAGCGAGCCGAGCGGATTCGACGGGAGACGCCGGGTGCGTTTATGTGTGGACAGTTTGAGAATCCCGCGAACCCGGAAATTCATGCTCGAACCACGGCGGAGGAGATTTGGCGCGCCACTGGCGGTCGCGTAGACGCATTTGTAACGGGGGTGGGCACGGGAGGAACGATTACCGGCGTGGGGAGAGTTCTCAAGGAGCGAAATCCAGACCTGTGGCTCGTGGCCGTCGAGCCGCGCGCTTCGGCGGTCCTGTCTGGAGGGAAACCCGGGTTACACGGAATACAAGGGCTGGGCGCGGGTTTTGTGCCGGAAGTGCTGGATACCAAGCTGGTCGACGAGGTGCTCACCGTGACCGATGTCGCGGCGGACCGAATGACTCGGCGTCTCGCGCGAGAAGAAGGCCTTTTGCTTGGCCCATCGTCAGGAGCCAACGCGCACGCGGCGCTGGACACCGCGAGAAGGCTGGAGCAAGGGAAACGTGTGGTCACGATTCTCTGCGACGGTGGCGAACGCTATCTGTGTTAATTTAGGATTTGGCCGTCTGTTTTCTGAGGGTCTGGCACCCAGACCCTCTCGCCCGGGATACGATCCCGGACGATTCACCCAAACTCCCCCGCCAAGAAACACGCGTTGTGCAGTCCTGGTGTTTGCTGCTGGGGCCCCGCCGCTACGCGGTGGGCGGACGCGAAGCGGCCGGAGTCGGGAGGGGGTCCCGCGCGGGTATGAACCGGGCACATCGACAGATTGGGCCAGATTGGGGACGGGGTAATTTCTTTCCCCGTCCCCGATCTGCCCCCGATCGTCCCCGATCTGCCCCCGGTCCCCGATCTGCCCCCGATCTGCCCGCCGATTCACCCAAGCTCCCCCGCCAGGATGCACGTGTTCTGGTTGTCTAATGGGTGTACTGCAGTCGTCTGTTCGCACAATCACCGCAACGAATGTGCGACGCGTAACCGGGGCCCCGTCGCGCGGCGATGGGGCGGCCGCGAAAGCGGCCGGCGTCGGGAGGGGGGCCCCGCGGAATCGTATTCCGCGGGGGGAGGGGCTGCGGCCAGCCCCTCCAATAATACAGCGCAGCTGTTGACACTTGATCCTCGGTCCCGGCATGATCGGTCGGATGGCAATCGGGCGGTGTGATCATTGGCGCCGTGCGGGGCTCGTTGTGGCGGTTTCTCTTTTGCTGCCCTCAGCGCTCGAGCCGCGAGATGCCTCCGCTCAGTGCATCGACGAGGCGATTCGGGATGAGCTCAACGCGCGGCGCCGTTATCGCGGGGTGCAAGAGCGGCTCTTTCAGAAAGCAGGGCGTCACGAGCTGAGCATCATGGGCGGGGTATACAGTGCAGACCTGCTGTCTTCTTGGGCACTTGCGCAGGGGGCTTACACCTTTCATTTCACCGAGGCGCTGGGCCTCGAAGCGTCGTTTGCGTACACGCGCGCTCGCTCCGATTTGGTGGAGTTGATCGAACAAGATCGAGGCATCGTCCTCGTGCGGGTCAACAACCGAGTGTTTGTGTATCAGGGCCACCTCCTGTGGTCGCTGGCGTACGGCAAAGTGCGCTGGTTTGGCGGCAGCATTTCTCGTTTCGATTTCTTTCTTTCGGTCGGAGGCGGGGTTACCGACAACCAAACCGCCCGAGGGCTCACCTTCAGCGGTGGCCTCGGGATGAAATTTTACTTCGGTTCCTGGTTTGCGTTGCGCATCGACGTTCGCGACCAAGTTCTGGAGCAAGAGATCTTGGGTGAGTCCAAGATTGTGAACAATCTGACCGCCACGCTTGGGCTATCCACCTTCTTTCCGTTCCGGTTTTGATGGACAAGCAATCACCACAGGAAGCTGAATCCAACCGTGGCCACACGTTCGGCGCGATCGTGCAGCGTCGCCGGATAGTCGGCTGGCTGGGGATGATTGCGGTGGTGTTGATCCTCGGAGCGCTTTTCGTCGAGGTGGTAGATGCACAGCGACGGCGAAGGCGTCGACGAAGACGTCCGCGACCACAACCCACGACCCAAGTCGTCGACGCAGGCGTTCTTCCCCAATCGCTCGATGCGGGCGTAGACACGACAGGCAGTTCGGAGGGAGAATCGCTGGGACCTGAGGGAGTGCCGTCTGGTGAAGGATCTGCGTTCAACGCGAGCGATATGGAAGCTCCTGCCAGTTCCCGCGAGTCAACCACGGATTTGACGGAGGTTCGCGCCGAATATGATCAGGTGATGGACGATTTGGTGCGGGCGCGGTCGCGCATCGCGGTGGTTGGCAATCAGCTATTTCGAACCAAGGTGCGCGTGCTGGTGCACAATCGCGCCTCGGGCGAACAAAATCTACACCGTCTAAAGTTTGAGCTCGATCGAGCGCCTATCTTTCAGGCGCGAACCCCCGGTGGGTTGAGTGACAAACGGCGTGTATTTGAAGGTTTTGCGGCGCCGGGGCCGCACACATTGACGGTCGATTTTGAGCAACACGCTCGCTCAAACGACAACTATCGCTATTCGCAACAAGACACGTATCGATTTCGCGTGATGAAGGGGAAACTCACCGAAGTCACTGTGGTCATCGATGACGACTCAGATATCGCCGAAGACTTTGATGACGACGGCGAAGGGGAATACGACGTGCGCACCCGTGTGCGGGTGGCCACGCGTGAGCTGGGCGCGAGGTAGCGTTGAGGACCGCTGTCGCCGCGTGTTTGTTCTTGGGCTGCGGGTTGCCGACAGCGCTCGCGCAACAGCAGGGCGTGACCCAAAACGGATCCAGCGCGCAGAGCCAAGACACGTCTGAAGAAGTCCGGCTCGAAGGCTATTTTGCGGCGATGGACGAGCGTCGTCTGGTGAGCCGCGAGGATGGATCGATTCGTCAGCTGCAAGATCTGGTTTCCCGCGCTGAGGGACAATATTTTCAAGGTTCGATCGACGAAGCCGCACTGCTTCTCTACGAAGCGGTGGAGAGCCCTAGGTTTTCGGATTTTCAGGGTCTCGATGTGTTTGCCAATGCGGAGTTTCGACTCGCGAGCGCATTGATCGAAACGGGAGCGCTGAACACTGCACGCCGATATCTTGGCCGGGTTCTCGCGCGAGGCCCGGGACCTTATTTTGCTCCGGCGTATCGACGGTATGTCGACGCAGTGCTCGCGAGCGGGAATCTTGCGCACGGCGCTGCGGAACTGGGATCGCTATCGACGTCGGATTCAATAGATCGTCTTCCCGAAGACGCCGCGAACGAGCTCCGATACCTCAAGGCACGAAGTTTTTATGATGAGGGCGACGCGGCGAAGGCCGCTCCGCTCTTTTCGGCAATCACCAAGAAGAGCCGATTCTACGCAAACTCGAGGTACTTCTTGGGCGCGATTGCCGCGGACAAGGGCAACCTGAAGCGCGCGGAGGCGCGGTTTTGCTCGATCGCCAAGACCGGCGACCGCGAGCGGTACACGTTTTACGTAGACGACCGCTATTTCGAAATCAAAGATCTTGCGTGGCTCGCTCTGGGCCGCATCGCCCACGAAGGGAAACGGAGCGACGACGCGTTCTATTACTATTTTCAGGTACCCAACGATTCCGAGCGAGTTGCCGAGGCGATGTTCGAATCTGCGTACGCCATGTACGAAGGAGGAGACAACGATACCGCGGTCGATCTGCTGGACCAGCTCGAAGCGCGGTTTCCAACATCGCCTTTCGTTCAGGAGGCGTCGTTGCTTCGCGGGTACGTGCATCTGAGTCGCTGCGAGTTTGAACAAGCGAGTCGACAGTTTCGAGCGTATCGCGCTCAGTTCCTTCCCGTGCTCCGTGAGGTTCGGCGCATCGCTCAAAGCCCGGCTCGTCAAGAGCAGCTCTACGTTGACCTCTTGCGTATCGAGCAGGCGGAGCGCGCCACGCAGGCGACCGCGCAATCCGATGGCAGCACAGCTCGAGCCATCGGAGAGGCTCGTCCCGCGGACGCACCGCGAGCCACCACCGAGGAACTCCTGTTGGGCTTGATGCGCGTTGATCCAGATTTTTACGCGTTGCACGCTCGGGTTCGAACTTTGGATGCCGAGGCTGCGCGCGCGGGACGGCTCAGTGTCGACCTCAATCAGATTGCGTCACGTCTTCGCGGACGTGACCGTCCGCAAGCGGCATCTGCATCGGAGGACGCGTACGACGCGAGCGGCAGGCACGAGATCGAGGAGCTCCAGCGTGACCTCGCGGAAGCGCGGGCCGTCGCAAGAAGTCTGACCGACCAAATCGACACGCTGCGCAAAGGTGGCGCGCCCGCAAGCGAAGTACGCGCGCTGGAGAAGGACGTTCGAGCGGCAAGTCAGCGCATCGAACAGATCGAGCGGCAGTTCTCGTCGTCTGAATCCGGTGTCTCAAGCGTCGAAGAGACAGGGGAGCGCGCGTCCGGCATCGAGACGATGATCGCGAGCGATATCGAGCATGTTCAAGCGTTGCCGGGTCGTGCGCGAGCCGTTCGCATGCGTCTGGTCGCAGCGGCCAATGAGCAAGCCCAGTCCGCGATCGAAGAGCTTGAGGCGCGGCTCGCGTCGGGCATGCGACGCGCGCGCATCGGTCGTATCGATGCGGTCATGGGGAGCAAGCGTCGTATCGAAATTCAGATTGAAAGCCTCGCTGCGGGACGCTTCCCCGCGGAGCTGAGAAACCCACTGCAGATTCAAGGATTGCTTCGGGATGACGAAGAGTATTGGCCGTTTGAGGGCGAGTATTGGTCTGACGAATTCGACGAGACGGTGCCCCTCGAAGCATTGGAAACGGACCGATGACGCAGCGGTGCGTTTGGGGAGCTATCGCAGCCTGGGTATGCGGATCGCTCTTGGGTTCAGGGGTTGTATTGGCGCAGCCGGAGACCGACGCCTCCGGTTCGGAGACGGGGGCCGCTCGCGCGCGTTCGGTCTCGGTATCACGTTTTCAGCGACCTGCTGCGGAGCGGCGAGTAGATGCTGGTGGTCAAGGAGATAACGGACCTGCAAGGCGCCGCGCGGCCGACCTGCCCGAGAATCTGGAGGAACGTCTCTATCTTCGAGAACGCCCCGACGCGCTGGGGGCAGCGGCGCGCGAGCATCAAAGCGAATCGCTGCAGCGCCTGCTCCGTTCGCGAGAAAAGCTCGCCGTTCAACGCCGCGACGAAGCGATTCGTTTGCTCGAGGTATTCGTTCGCCGAGAGCCGAAAACCGCTCGCGAAATGCCGGATGCTTTGCTGAGGCTGGCTGAGCTCCGCTGGGAGCAGGCCCGCAGCCAGTATCTGCGAGCCTTTGCAGCATGGCAAAAGCGGCCGGAGAGACGGCGCGGAGCGGCGCCGAAGCCTCGATACGGTCGTTCGATGCAGCTCTACGATCGCATTCTCCGAGACCATCGCGATTTTGATCGTTACGATCTCGTGCTCTACATGAAAGCCTACGCGTTCCTCGAAGCCGGGGAGGGCGAACAGGCGCTGGCGCTCTATCGGAAAATCCTCGCCGAGTTTCCCCGCAGCCAGTTTGTTCCGGACGCGCATTTTGCTCTCGCGGAAGACGCGTTTACCAGCCGATACGACTACGCCGGCGCGCTCGCGGAGTACGAAAAGGTATTGAAGTTTCGGGACAGTGAGCTCTACGACATCGCGCTCTTCAAAAGCGCATGGTGTATGTGGCGGTCGGGTCGAAGTCGGGCGGCGGCGCGACGTTTCCGCCAGGTTCTCGACCTCTCACGAAAAAAAGGTCGAATGACGGTTGCTCAGCGACGCCGTCTTCGTGAGCTCCAGGAAGAAGCGCTCGACTATCTCATTCAGGTCTTCATTGAAGACCCCAACAACAACGCAGCGGACGTGTTTCGATTTCTCCAAGATATCGGCGGAGAGCAGTACGCGCGCCGCGTGCTCACGCGTTTGAGCGATACCTACATGGGGCAAGCTCGCTACGAAGAAGCGGTCGATGCGTACGGGATGCTTCTGGAAATGGACCCTACCGCGGCAGACGCTCCGCTCTATCAAGCGGAAATCGTCAGCGCGTACGCCGCTATGGGTGACCCCGCAAAGACCATTGCGGAGCTGACCAAACTTGCCAAAACGTACCGCGCTTCGGGGCAGTGGGCATCGCAGCAAAGCGATCCCGAGGTCGTCGAAGAGACGACTCGGCGCGTGGAGCGGATCGTTCGCCGACAGGGATTGAAATATCACGAAGGTGGACAAAAGGAAGACCAGCGCCCGTTGCTTGAATCAGCGGTCAAAACCTACCGCGTCTATTTGAAACATTTTCCGCGCACCGCGGCGGCGTACGAGATTCGTTTTTACCTGGGGGAGATTTTATTTCATCGCTTGAAGCGATACCCGGAAGCCGGGGAAGCGTATGTGAGGGCGGCCAAAGCTCGCCCCAAGGGTCGCTTTACGAAAGATGCCCTTTACAACGCGATCGGTGCGTTTGAGCACGTACGGGAACAGGAGGTCAAAACCTGCGCGCGGGGTGAATCTACGCGATCGGCAGATTCGAATCAGGGCCGCTCTGCCGGGCGCTGCGGCGAGACCGAAAATGATCGAAAGTTCGCCCAAGCGATCGAGCTCTATGTAGAGCTTTTTCCGAACGACCCCGATTTGCCGGAGATTCTTTTTCGCCAAGGGCGTCTGTATTACGACCGGGGAATTTACGACCCCGCCGTGCGCTTATTTGGCCAACTTCTCGAGCGCTTTCCCAATAGCCAATACGCAAACCCGGCTGGCGAGCTCATTCTCGATAGCTTTAATCGGGCTGAAGATTACGCAAATATCGAAGCGTGGGCTCGGCGCCTGAAAAGTGCGCCTGCTTTTTCATCGGCAGAGAACCAAAAGCGGCTCGACAAGTTGGTGCTGCAGTCGATTTTCAAAGTCGGAGAGCAGCTCGCCGCCCGCGGCGCGCATGCGGATGCGGCCGCTGCCTACCTCCGCGCAGCGACGGAGTTTCCCAAGGATGAGCGCGCGCCCCAAGCCTATTACAATGCCGGCGTGGAGCGGCAGCGGGCTGGAAATCTGGGCGGAGCGGCGGAGGCCTATGATTTGCTCATCGAGCGACATCCAGGCCATTCGGTAGGCGCAAAGGGCGCATGGGCGGCGGCGCAGATGTACGAGTCGATCGCGCAATTTGGCGACGCGGCGGGATACTATGAGCGTTATGGAGCCCGGTATCCGTCGGCTCCCAAAGCCAAAGACGCGATGTACAATGCAGTGTTGTTGCGGCTGACCCAGGGCGATCATCAAAAAGCCGTTACGGCCGGCGAAGGCTACCTTCAGCGCTATGGAAAAACCGACGAAGCGGATGATGTGTTTTTCTTCATCGGTCGCGCTCACGAAGAAAACGAGGCATGGAACGACGCCGCGCAGACCTACCGCGGATACATCCGCCGTTCCAAAAACCTCGACCGCCGTATCGAAGCCCAGACGCGCCTCGCGCTGGTGCTGATCGAGGCAGGTCGGCGCAAACAAGCGGATCGAGCGCTCAGCGACGCCGTTCGGCTTGGTCGCCGTCACCGAAGCCGACTTCAAGATGGGCTCTACTACGCGGCTCAGGCGCGCTATCTCCAAGGCGACCAGATTCTCGCGCGCTATTCGGCCATTGAGATCGCAGGCGACCCGGACACGATTGGGGATCGGCTCCGAAAAAAGAGTGAGCTTTTGAAAGAAGCCGCGCTCGTGTACGCGGACGTCGTGTCGTTTAATGTCGCTCAATGGAATACAGCGTCGCTCTTTCAAATTGGGCGAAGCTACGAGCTATTCGCCGAGTCAATGCGCGAGTTTGAGGTTCCCGAGGGCTTGAACGAAGAAGAGGAAGCTGCCTATCGAGACCAGCTAGCGATGTTCATCGTGCCGATGGAGGAGCGGGCGCTGGAAGCGTACGAAGGAGGTTACGCCAAGGCGCTCGAGCTACGAATCTTCAATCGCTACACCGCGCAGCTACACGAGGCGCTGACTCGTCTCAACGATGTTCAGTATCCGCCGCTGCGCGAAGTCGGCGCGGAAACTGTGGGCGGCGCACCGCTGAAACGTCCACCGCCGCTCGCGGGGCTTCACCCAAGCCGTATGCAATCCAGCGGTAAGGATGAGGGCGCGACCAAAAAACAGAGGAAAGCCAAGGATCGAAATCAAAACCAAGGCCGCTCCCAAAATCGAGACCGCCTCCAGAGCCGGGATGAACCCCAGAGCCGGGATGAACAACAGTCGCGCAATCGCTCGTCCGGTCGCCAAGGAAGGAGCGCTTCGTGAGCTTTCCAACAATGTTCCGAGCTTTTGCGGTCACGGCGGGAGCATGGATTGCGGCGGCGAGCGTGACCGCGCCGCTCGGGGGCTGTGGCAGCGCGAACGAGACGCGATCTTCGGTGACGCTGCCTCCGGCGAACCCTGCCGCGGTCAAGGAATACGTACGTGGCGTGCGGCTGATGTCGCGAGCGGATGCAGGCAGTCAGCGGCGAGCGCGCCGTTATTTTCTTCGGGCTATCGAAGTCGATCCCAACTTGTGGGAAGCGCAGTACAATCTAGGAGTGCTGCATCGAAACCAGGGCGAGCTCGATTTGGCGGCAAAGCGCTTTGCCGCGGCCCGCGCGATCTATCCAGACGCGATCGAGCCTCGACTGGCGCTTGCAGAAGTGGAGCATTCGCGAGGCGAACGACGTAAGGCGGCTAGCCTTCTTGAAGACGTCATTGAAAAGCACGACGACGCCCGTGACGCTCGGCTGCGGTTGGCAGCGATTTATCGAGAAGACGAGCGCTATGAAAAGGCACTCGAGCAAGCTCGCGAGGTGTTGATTCGTGATCCTTCCGACGTGGCCGCGTTGCTCGAAGTGGGCCGGGTGTATCGCGCCCGAGAGCAGTATGATGTGGCGCAGCTGGTGTTTCAGAAGGCCTTTGAACTCACCAAGGACGATGCGCGCAATACGCGAGCGCAGATTCAGAATGAACAGGGCCTGCTCGAACTTGCGCGAGGAGATACCCAGGCTGCGTTTCAGGCATTCGACGCGGCGGCGGTGAGCGACCCGGAGTTCACACCTGCTCGAATGAACAAAGGCTCGGTGTTGCTCAGCGCTGGTGACTATGACGGGGCGGCGTCGGAGTATCGCGCGGTGCTTCAAGCCGATGCGGACGAGCTCCATGCCCGCGTGGCGCTGGGAGCCGCTCTCCGCGGGCTTGGCAAGCATCGGCAAGCGAAGCGCGAGTACGAGCGGGTGCTCAAGGCGGCGCCCAATCACCTCGCGGCGTTGTTTAACCTCGCGGTGCTCCGCGCGGAGTTTCTTGACCAGCGACCTCGAGCACTCGAGCTCTTTCGTCGTTTCGTCGAGCTCGCGCCCCGAAATCACGAAAAGCGTGCGATGGCTGAGCAATACATAGAGGAGATCGGCTCTGCAGGAGGGGCGTCCTGATGTCCGTACCGTCGTTTCGGGCGCTGATTTTGCTCACCGTGGTGAGCGCGTTCGGAAGCGTGGGCGTATCGATGTGGGCGCCGTTTGCCGAGGCGCAGGGGCGCGTCCAGAAATCGAGAGGCAAAGCCCGAGGAAAAGCGCGGGGGCGCCGCGAAGCGAAAGCCCCGTCATCCAAAGCCAGCAAAGCTTCTCGAAGCGAAGCATCGGCGAAGAAGGGTGAGAGTCGCAGCAAACAAAACGACGCCGACGTCGAAGCGAGCGCAGAGATGCTCGAAGAAGGGGGCAACAAAGTAAAGTCGTTTCGCTTCAGCGGCCTCGACATTTCGGGGCGGCTCAAGTCGCCTCAGCTGTTGTATTTCTTGAATCGTTTGCGCACGCAGTTTGATCGACCTCGACTCCCGCATCGTTCGTTCATGCCGGAGCTTCAAAAATCAACGAAAGGGAAGGCGTTTTGAGCGCGCGTAGTACTGAGGGAGCGCTCGAGTTCCGGGTCGCTTTGATTTGGAATCAGACGATTCAGGAAGAGGTGCAGCTTGCCGAACCACAAGCGATAACGCTCGGCGCAGAAGGTCAATTCCCGCTGCCCGAGGGTGTCGTCCATCGGCCTAGTTTGGTCGTCTTTGAGCCAACTCAAACCGGCTATTGCTTGCGCATGTCGCCGGCGTTCGGCGGCAGCGTGTGGCTTTCTGGGCAGCGCCGCGAGGTTGCTGAGCTTGGGCCTCCGGGGGCTTCGGTTCCTATCGGTCCAGAAGATTACGGGGTGATCACGCTAGGCCCGGTCGCGCTCTTTTTTCAATACGTCCGCCCTGCCAAGGCCGCGCCGAGAGCCTTTTTTCGGTTGGATGCGACTCTGGTCGCGTCGGTCGGCCTGTCGCTGTTCTTGTGGACCGCGCTGATCCTGGTGGTGTTTCTCGACTACCGTCTCAATCCGCCCGAGCTCAATCCCTACGAGCTCGATACCAACCTCATTACGCGGTTTATGGTGACGCCTCCGCCGGAAGACATTCTCGAGGAAGACGACGCGAGCGGCACGGAAACCGAAGACCCGGGGCTTCGTGGGCGCGAAGAAGAAGGGGGGAAGAAACACGAGGGTGACGAAGGGCGCGTGGGCAAAGAACAGGCCGAACAAGAAGACACCCACATTCAAGGTGAAGTCACCGATGCAGTGTCTGCGAAGGTGCGAAACATGGGGCTTTTGGGCGCGCTCTCGGGCGGCGGGGAAGGCAACGCGATTGCGGCAGCGCTCGACGTGCCCAACATAAGCGACATCGTCGGCGGCATGGGTGCTGCACCGACGGTTGTCGGTCGGGGCTCGCGGGGCGCGGGCCTGCGAGGCGTCGGCACGGGCGGGGGCGGCACCGGACCAGGGAGCCTCTTTGGTGCCGGCAAGGTCGGCACCGGCATCGGCGCGGGTCGGGGCACTGGAGTTGGCCGCGGGAGTGGCGGCGTGGGAGTGAAAGGCCGAAAGCGAAGCGAGGTGAAAGTTGGCGTGACGCGCGGCAAACCTCGAGTCAACGGCTATCTTTCTGCCGAACAGATCAACCGCGTGGTGCGCGCGAATCAGGCCGCCATCAAGTACTGTTACGAGGTGGAGGTTCAACGGCAGCCCAATCTTCGCGGGCGCGTCGAGATCAACTGGCGTATTGCGCTCAATGGTACCGTGAGCACGGCTCGGGTAGCGCGTTCTACCTTGCGCAATGCCCGCGTCGAAGGTTGTATGGTGCGCCAAATCCGGCGCTGGCGCTTTCCGCAACCGGATGGCGGGCAAGTGACGGTCACGTATCCCTTTATTTTTGGGGTCAAAGGCGGATGAAGAGGACCTCCGAGGACGAATGGCGGAATCGACTTCGTGCAGATCAGTTCCGGATTCTGCGGGAGAAAGGCACAGAACGCGCCTTTACTGGAGCGTTCTGGGACCACAAAGCAGCGGGCACGTATCGGTGCGCAGGGTGCGGAGCGAAGCTCTTTCGATCCGACACAAAGTTTGATTCCGGCACTGGCTGGCCGAGTTTTTTTGATGCCATCGATCCGGAAAAAGTGAAACTCGAAGAAGACTTGAGCTACGGCATGCGTCGCGTGGAGGTGATGTGCGCGGCTTGCGATGGCCATCTCGGACACGTCTTTGATGATGGCCCAAAGCCGACCGGAAAGCGTTATTGCATCAACTCGCTCGCGCTGAGTTTTGACGGCGACGAGGATCCGGGTGGCAACGAGGGCTCTGACGACGACGCGGCGCCGGATGACGGTTCCGGCGGTTTGGGTTCTGGCCCGTAGCCGGTCCAGACGACGCGCACCGATGTAGATCCAGACCCCGCTGGTTGAGGCTGAACCTGAACTCGGCTCAAGTCGACCCCTTCTTTCTTGAGCGTAGTGTTCCAAAGCGATTCGGCTGAGCGGGTCTTCGCGCGCGAAGAAGCTCGGATTTCGATCACCACGGGTCCATGCGGATGGGCTCGAAGCAGAGATGCCAAGCGCTGCGCCCACACACCGTGTGATGTCCGTGCGCTTCGGGGTACACACACGATTCCGTGCTCGGTGCGTGATGCCGAGAAATTTTGTTCCTGCGCCGCGGCGATCAGCGACGCGCGCTCGTCTTCCGAAGGCGCTGCCTGGGACCGCCGTGCTTCGCCGAGAAGCGAACGCGCGGCCTGTAGCGACGCGTCCACCCGTCGCATCCGCTCGGTGGCATCGGTGATGTCTTTCGCTTCGTCCAGCGCCTTGTAAATAGCGTCGGCCCGCGTCGCAGAAGCGCCTAGCACCACCGCGACGGCGGTCAACGAACGCGCGCGAGTCGCGAGGGCTCGCGACGCTTGGGCGTGCACGCGCCGAACCTCGGCGCCTCGAGCGCGATACCGGCGCGCTTCGTCTTCCTCGGCTGTTTCGAACGCCAGTCTAGCCTGTTCTAGCGCCACTTCCGCGGCGCGCCGTCTCTGCTGTTTTCGTATCCAAACTTCGCGCGCGCGTTCGTCGTTGCGTGCTTGCGCGGCGTACGTCCGCGCTTCGGTTTCCGCCGCAAAACGCATTTCGCGGAGCGCTGTGCGTTTTGCCTTGAGCACTGCGGCGCCAAGCAATAGGCGCGATCGCACTTGGTGGTCGCTCGACACTTCGGCGTCTTCTTCGTCCTCGGCAGCGTCGCGGGCATGGCGCGCGGCCTGGTAAAGTTCCGGCGCATCGGACTTCGCTTGACGCGCAGCGGAAGTGTCGAAGAGCGGGTCAAGCTTTGTCCGGACGTTGCGTCCGCCGCAGGCTGGCAGCGCGATGATGAGCCCGAGGATGGCTGGGTTTCGGAACGCGCGTGGGTTCACCGGGCAGGTGCCTTCCGCATGTCGGAGAGCAGTGCGCTTCGTGCCGCGCGGGCGCGTTTTTTGGCCACTTGAGCGCGTCGTTGGGCGCGGCGAAACGCGGCGGCTTCTTGAGCCCACGAAATCCGCTGAGTGGAGAGCACCAGCGCAGCCCACGCGATCTGTTTCGCGCGTTCGGCCGCAGAGTGCTTTCCTTCGGCTTCGAGCGCGCGTCCGCGCATGATCGCTCGATTGGCTTGCGCCAGCGCGCCCTGAGCTGCCTTAGAATCGGCGCGCGCGCGAAGTCGACGCAAGCGCTCTTCGATTTCGTCAAGACTCGGTGAAGAATCAGATTCAGCGCTGGCGGTTTTTCCTTGAGCTTTCGCCGTCGCGGTTTCCGCAAGAGAGTTCTCTGCGCCAACAAACAACGCGCTGGCTGCCAATGCTCCGTACACGAGCCTTCGCGCAGTGTCATTCATCGTTCGCAGTGTCATTCATCGCTCGCAGTGTCATCCTTGGAGCAGAGTCTACTCAATCCGGCGGAGCACCGCTCCCAAGAGTGAACAGAAACGATCGTGCGCTTTGGCCGCCGCGTGCTTGACGTCTTGATGGCTCAGTTCTTCGGTTCCTAGACCTGCCGCCTTGTTGGTGATGCAAGAAATACCCAGCACGCGCGCGCCGAGCTGCCGCGCTGCCGTTACTTCAAGCACCGTGCTCATGCCCACCGCGTGGGCTCCCAGCGACCGCAGCATACGAATTTCGGCTGGGGTTTCGTAGGCCGGGCCGCGCATCCCCGCGTAGACGCCTTCCCGGAGATTGAACCCCAGCGCATGGGCACCCTCGCGGGCAATCTCCCGCAGCTGTGGGTCATAGGCCGCCGTCATGTCGACGAACTGCGGGGCTGGCGTCGTGCCTCCAAGGTCGGGCTCGTGGCGTCCGCCGAGACTGGTTCCGGTAAGATTCACATGGTCCTCTATGGCCATTAGATCGCCCACCACGAAATCCTCGTTAATTCCGCCGGCGGCATTGGTCACGATCAGCACTTGGGCGCCGCACCGAATCATCAGCCGCACGCCGAACACCACATCCGCGGGGCTGTGTCCTTCGTACAGATGAACGCGCCCTTGCATAGCGACCACAGGAACGCCTTCGGCTCGCCCAAACACCAGGTTGCCGGCGTGTCCTTCAATCGCTGAGCCAGCCATATGAGGAATCTCTGGGTAGGGGACCACAACTCGGTCTTCCAATGTATCTGCGTAGCTGCCCAGGCCCGAGCCGAGCACCAATCCGCATCGCGGGGGAGCGTACGATTTCGCTGCAGATGAGTGCCTTTTCTCGAGTGCAGTCTGGGCTTCGAGGAGGCGAGAAACGATGGACTGTGGCGGCATAGAAGATGTTCTTTCGCGGCCGGGATGGCCTGGCACAATAATGCTACGATTCGTATCGATGGTTGAAGAGCCAAATAGGTTGGATTGGCATCTTCTGCCATCGGAAACGGTTCTTTGGCACGCAGGAAAGCTTCGCAACGTGCCCCGCGATCGATTTTGGATCGTCGCGCCCATCGGCGCGTTCGGGTTTGCGGTGGTGGCGGCGCTGTTCGCGGCGCTCCTTTCCGTGGTGGGGCTGGCGGGGGCGCGCGACACCGCGCTCCTTTCGACGCTGTGTTCGATCGTGGCGGTCGGGTTGCTGCTCTTGCCCCACTATCTGTTCGACGATTTTGAATATGTCGTGACCGACCGGCGGATCTTGGTGCGTCGAGGACGCCTTCGCCGGAGCATGGAACGCGACCAACTGACCTACGGCCGCCTGCGCTGGCATCGCAGTATGCCCGGGGTGGGCACGATCGAGTTGGTCGTCGCGACCCCGTACGGCCCGTTGAGTCGACGGTTGCGTTTGACGATTCGCGATGTCCGCGATCCAGACCGGGTGCTCGCGCTGATTCGCGGCGGGAGCCCCAGCGACTACGCTGGAGATCGGGATGTCCCGCTCGCGGAAAGGCTGGATTCGGGCGAGTCGGTGGTCTGGGGCGGACATCCAGAGGGGCTCATGGTCGGGTGGCGGGAGGCGCTCTCGGGCACCTTTGGTTTGATTCTGACTGGGCTCGGGTTCGCTTACGGCTACCGAACCGCCGCCATTCTGCTCAATCTCGAGTTGGTTGGGCTGCGGGTGCTTTCGTCCGAATGGATGTTGCTATTTTCCGCAGTGACCATTAGCTGGGCGCTCATCGTGAGCTGCGGTCTGGGCCTGATGTGGCATGGCTGGTTTCGTACCCGCGCGCTGGGTCGAGATACCGAATACGTGCTTACTGAGCATCGCTTGCTCGTTCGCCGCGGTTTGATCGAGCTGTCGGTGAATCGCGACCGCATTGCCGACGCGGCGATCACCCGGGTTCGCGGTGAACTGTCCCATCTGTGTCTCGTGCTCGATTCGCCGCGCTCCCGTGCACTGGCCGATAGCGGAGCGCTCCGTGTGTTGCTGCCCCCGCGAGACACCGTGCCGCCGGTGCTCTATGATCTTCGCGATGCTGCTGCGGTACGAGCCCTCATCGTAGGCGTCGAACCAGACGCGTCGCCCGCGCCCCCCACAACAATTCACTGATGGAACGACTGTTCAAGCTTCGGCTCGCCTGCCCGTCAAGCATAAGCCTGGCGAGTATCGCTCTGACGAGCATCTACCTCGGGATGGGTGGATGCGGGGGCGCCTCTCAAACACCCGCCCGTTCGGGCTCGGTCAAACCTCGCACGGGCGTTTCCTCATCCACGCTTAGAGCCCAGGTCGAACGTCTTCACGAGGAAGCCACCGACGTAAACAACGTCTGTCAGCAGACGGTTCCCAAATCCGTTGCGCCTGCCCAAGCGGCCGACTCCGAGATCTCTGCCTCATCGGACGCCGGAACGGGTCCACTGGCAGAACGCGAAGGGGAAACTACTGAAGGAGAGCACGAAGCGGAACCGTGTGACGCGCTGGACAACGATTGCGACGGAATGATCGACGAAGGATGCGGATACGAGAGCGGCTCTCTACAGATCACCCTTCATTGGAACACCACCGCCGACGTCGATCTGTATGTGACCGACCCTGCGGGGGAAACGTTGAGCTTTCAGCGTCGGCGGTCTCAGCTTGGAGGACATCTCGACCATGATGGGCGCGGCGCCTGCAACACCGATGTCGACCACAACACCATCGAAAACCTTCATTGGGAAACCGTGGAACCGCCCAAGGGAACCTATGAGGTTGCGGTTCAGTACTTCGGCGAGTGCAACAGCAACGCGGGGCTCACGGAAGTTACATTGTCGGTTGCGGTAAAGAACAACTTGCTCGGTGCCTACCGGATGACGCTCATCCCCAACCAGCAAGCTGAACTGATTACCTTCCGCGTGGAATAACGTGCCGCCGATGTTGGCTTGCGCGCGTCCGATGATTTCCGTGATGGCGCTCGCGGGAACCGCGTTGACGGTGGGCGCGGCGGCCATGGCGGCGCATCAGGGATCCGCGCCGAGCCACGTGACCCAACTCGTGGCGTTTGCGTTTCTGCCCTACGCCATACTCGTCGCCTGGCCTCCTCGAGAGCGAGGAACCGCGCTGATATTCGCTGGGGCAGGCGCGGCCGTGGCGGTATGCCTCTTCGCGCCCCCGATCTTCTCAGACGATCTCTTCCGATATCTTTGGGATGCGCGCGTGCTTCGTCACGGCATCAATCCCTATCGCTATGCGCCCGCCGATCCCGCTCTGGCGCACCTCCGGGACGCGCTTTTTTTGCGTATCAACAATCCAGAAATCCCCACCATCTATCCGCCGGGCGCCCAGCTTCTTTTTCTTTCTCTCGATGTGATAGCGCATGCGCCGGTGGCGATGCAGGCTGGCGCGGGCGCCGCTCATCTCCTCGCCATGTGGCTCGTGGGGCGGGCCGTAGCGTTCGTATCTTCGGTCCGTGATCATGACCCCGAAGCTTCTCAGGGTCTTGTCATGACCCGTCAACGTGCTCTCGCGGCCTACGGGTTGAACCCGCTTGCGCTCAGCGAGACCGCGCTCAACGGCCATGTCGATATCGCGGTGGGGATCGCGTTGCTGTGCGTTGCCTCCTGGTGGTCCGTGAAGCGACCTCTGCGCGCCGCGGGCTGGTTGTCGTTTGCCACGTCGGTCAAACTAGTTGGCCTCGTCCTTGCGCCGCTGCTGTTTGCGCGCGGGCTAGGTTCGGTTCGCAAACGGTGGGCCGCGGCCCTTGTTCTGGCCGCGGCGGCGACAGTCTCTCTCTATCCGGTGGTGACTGCGGGGGCGGGATCTGAAACTACCGGCGGGCTCGGGCAATACGCGCGTCGATGGCGAGGCAATGAAGGCGGCTACGCGCTGGTGGAGTGGAGCGCGCGCGCCGGACTTCAGCGCACCTTGGGCATGGCGAATGACCGAGTGCGCCTCGAGTTTTTGCGGCCCTGGTTCGAGCGCGCCGAGGGAACGCCGTTCGACCCTCGCGCATCGCTGCTCGCGCAAAAGAAGTACGTGGACGACATCGCAGTGTTTCAAACGCAGGTCGTGTCCGAGTTGCTTGCGCGAGTGCTTTGCTTTGGTTTCGTGATGGCGCTTGCGTGCTTCTTCGCGGCAAGCCGCCACCTGAGTCTTCCTGACAAGCTACGCTACCTGCTTATCGCGACACTCTTGCTCGCGCCCCAGGTTCACCCTTGGTACCTGCTATGGCTGCTGCCCCTCGAAGCGGCGCTCGGTCGCTCCACGGTGATGGTGTGGTCAGCCGCGGCGTTGGTTGCCTACGCGCCGCTTGATTCCTGGCGCGCACACCGCGTGTGGGTCGAGCATTCGGGGGGGAGAATCTTCGAATATGCTGCGGTAGGGGGCATGTTGTTCGCGGAGCTCGCGTCGAGGTGGATTCAGCGGCCGAACGTGCTCGCGCGGACTTCGGCGTCGTCGAGAGGATAGAGCCCGCCGAGCTCGCGGAGGTATCGGAAACTATAGATCCCCGTGGAATGGTTGTCGCCCCATCGAAGCTGCAAAGCGTACTGCCCGACTTCTTTGAGTTCTTCGATTTCCAGCGCTTGGTCGGGGAGCTTATCCGCCCCGTCGGACCACTCGATCGGCCCGTCATGCCCCTGGCAGAGCGCGCATGGGCAGAACGCCCGAAGCACTCGGTGCCGGTACAGCGTGGTGACGCCGTCGCTCCAGTCGATTTCGAGGAGCCGCGCCCCGCGGGGCGCACGAAGTTCGATGGGGTGGGCTGTGGCGTGTGGCGCGGTGGAGTTCGCTTGTGGAGCGGGTGAATCGGTCGAATTGGGCGAAATTTCGTTGTGATCGGACACTTTCGATGTGTGGCGCGCAACCCGCGTCACGTCAATGCGCGTTCGGCCGCTTGCCAGCGAAATCGTTTTCGGCCAGACTGCGCGCTCTTGGAGGCCTGATGGCAACGACGGCGAAAGTTGCGCAGAACAACAAGCGCAAGGCTCTAGTGAAAAAGTACGCAGCGAAGCGTGCAGAGCTCAAAGCGATCATCAACGACAGCAAAGCGTCCGACGGCGCCAAAGATGAAGCTCGCAGAAAGCTCTCCGCGCTGCCTCGGAACTCGAACCCGACCCGCATTCGCAACCGCTGCGAACTCACCGGTCGCCCGCGCGCGTATTACCGCAAGTTCGGCCTGTCACGCATCGCGCTGCGCGAGCGCGGGCTGCGGGGTGAGATTCCGGGCCTCACCAAATCAAGTTGGTAACGAAGTTCGACGTTTTGGTGCGAGGAGGGCAGTGTGTCACGCCCTCTGGCGTGGTGCGCGCCGACATCGGAATCCGGGCCCAGCGCATCGCCGATATTGGTGACCTCGCGGGCGCACAAGCCGCCGAAGAAATCGACGCGCGGCACCTTCACGTGTTGCCCGGAGTCATCGATTCTCAGGTTCACTTTCGCGAGCCAGGGCTCGAGCACAAAGAAGACCTGCACACCGGGTCGGCCGGAGCGGCCCTCGGTGGGGTCACGGCATTCTTTGAGATGCCCAACACCAAGCCGAGCACCGAAACGGCGAGCGACCTAGCCGACAAAGTGCAGCGTGGGCGAGAGAAATCGTATGTCGATTTTGCCTTTTTCATCGGCGCAAGCGCAGCCAACGCAGACCGATTGGGCGAACTAGAGCAGGAGCCGGGCTGCTCTGGAGTCAAGATTTTCATGGGTAGCTCGACGGGCTCATTGCTCGTCGACGATCCCGAGGTTCTGGCTCGGGTGCTCAAAAACGGTCGTCGCCGCGTGTCGGTCCACTGCGAAGACGAAGCGCGCCTTCGTGAGCGTCGCAGCCTGGTGGAAGGCGAGAACGTTCCCGTTTCTGCGCACGCCGAGTGGCGCGACGTAGACACCGCGGTGATCGCGACCAAACATCTGCTTCGCGTGGCCCGGCAGACCGGTCGACGTGTTCACGTGTTGCACGTGACGACGGCCCCGGAAGCTGAACTTCTCGCCGACCACAAAGACATCGCGACCATGGAGGTCACCCCTCAGCATCTCACGCTCTCGGCCCCCGAATGCTACGAGCGGCTGGGTAGCTACGCCCAGATGAATCCGCCGATTCGGGGCGCGGAGCACCAGGCGGCGCTGTGGCGCGCGATCGACCGAGGCGTCGCCGACGTGATTGGTTCAGACCACGCGCCCCACACCCAAAAGGAAAAAGCGCGGAGCTACCCTCAAAGCCCCTCGGGTATGCCCGGCGTGCAGACTTTGGTGCCGCTGATGCTCGACCACGTGAACGCGGGTCGCCTGTCGCTGATTCGCCTCGTCGATCTCGTTTGTCATGGTCCGGGTCGCCTCTGGGGGATTCCCAACAAAGGGCGGCTTGCGGTGGGGTACGACGCCGACCTGACGCTCGTCGACCTCGCCGCCGAGCGAACAATCACCAGCGACAAGATGGCCACGCGCAGCGGATGGACGCCCTTCGATGGCCGCAAAGTAACCGGCTGGCCGGTGCGTACCGTGGTTCGCGGCAACACCGTGATGGTCGACGATTCTTTGATTGGTGAGCCTGGGGGAGCCCCCGTTCGATTCGGCGAGGTCGGTCTCTCGGGCGAGACCCGTTCGGAATAGACCACGCGCGAAGTTGAAGCGCGCGGGCAAACACCATAGAACCATCGCGATGGACAGCACCGACACCGGACGCCCCGCTTCTCCTCTTGGGATTGCCGTGCTCACCATTTCGGACACGCGCACCGAAGAAACCGACACTTCGGGTCGCCTCTTGGCAGAACGAGCCGCGGAAGCCGGGCACGCGGTGGTGCGCCAGCGCATCATTCCGGACGAACAAGCCACCATTGAGGAGAATCTTCGCGAGCTCATCGCGGCGGACGACGTCGACGTCGTGATCACCACCGGCGGAACTGGGCTTACCGCGCGCGACGTGACGCCAGAGGCCTTCGATGCGGTGTGCGAAAAAAAGATTCCCGGCTTTGGCGAGCTCTTTCGCATGGTGAGCTATGAGCAGATCGGCACAGCTACCGTGCAAAGCCGCGCCACCGCGGGAATCGCGTCGGCCACGCTTTTGTTCGCGGTGCCCGGGTCCACGAACGCGTGTCGCGATGCGTGGGACAAAATACTCGGCCCCCAACTAGACATCCGCCAACGGCCCTGCAACTTCGCGGAGCTTCTCCCTCGCTTGCGCTAGCTGTGCAGGTGCCGACACGGGTTCAGTGTCGGCGTCGGTTTCGGCATCAGCGTCAGGTTCGGGTTCAGCAACTGCATCAGGTTCGGGTTCAGCGTCTGCATCAGTATCCGGTTCGGCGTCGGTTTCGGTTTCGGTGTCTGGGTCGGCATCGGCATCGGGGGCACCCGCTGCTGCCGCTGCTCGAGGTTGGGAGTAAACTCGACGCAGCCCGTTTGGTCTGCGACAAACCTATTGTCGGCAGCGACATTCGGTTGGGAGGAGCGCATGGGAGCGAAACGAGTCGGCATCATGACAGGAGGGGGCGATTGCCCCGGGCTCAACGCGGTGATTCGCGCGGCAGTACGCGTGGGATGCGAACGCCACGGGTTTGAGATGCTGGGCATTGAAGACGCGACCAACGGGCTCATTGACCTCGACTATCGCAGCCCAAGCGGCAACCAATGGCTTACTCCGGCGAGTGTACGCGGCATTCTCGCTCGCGGAGGCACCATCTTGGGCACTTCCAACAAGAGCGACCCGTTTCATTTTGTCGCGACCGTAGAAGGCAAAAAAGTCGAGACGGATGTCAGCGATCGCGTGATGGAAAACTATCGCAAGCTCGATCTCGACGGCGTCATCTCGATCGGCGGCGATGGTTCGATGCGTATCGCCAAGCAGTTCATGGACAAAGGCATGAACGTGGTCGGGGTGCCCAAAACGATCGACAACGACCTCAGCGCCACCGACCAGACCTTTGGCTTCGATACCGCGGTGCAGATCGCGTGCGAAGCCCTCGACCGCTTGCGCGATACTGCCGAAAGCCACGATCGCGTGATGCTCGTAGAAGTCATGGGCCGTGACGCGGGCTGGATCGCGTTGCACGCGGGGATGGCCGGCGGAGCAGACGCCATCTTGATTCCCGAAATCCCCTATACACTGAGCGCAGTCGCCGATGTCATCAAAAAGCGCCGTGCGGCGGGTCAGTTCTACAGCCTCATCGTGGTCGCCGAAGGTGCGAAGCCGCGAGGCGGGCAAGTATGCGCGCTCGAGAAAAAGCTCGGCGAGATGCCGCGCCTGATGGGTGCGGCCCACCGCGCAGCGGAAGGCCTATCGGAGGCGCTCCCGGATATCGAGATGCGCGTGACGGTGCTCGGCCACATTCAGCGAGGCGGCAGCCCCTCGAGCTACGATCGGGTACTCGCCACGCGCTACGGCGTCGCCGCCGCAAACCTCGTCGCATCCGGCCAATACGGCATGATGACCGCGCTCAAAGGCGGCAGCATCCAGTCTGTGCCGATCGCCGACGCAGTCGCCGAGCCCAAGGTCGTTGACCCGGAAGGGGAGCTGGTGCGGGCGGCGCGAGAGATTGGCGTGAGCTTCGGCTAGGTCGGGTCACGACGCGCGGGTTGCGTGGGAGTCGATGCAAAGTCATATCCCGGCTCAGACCTTGCGAGCTCGCGACGGCTACGAAGCACGAGCGTGTCGCCCCATGTGAGGAGGTAGTGAGCAGTACCCGGAGAAACGCGCCGCCATGGCTTGTGTCGGTGCTGATGTGTCTATCGTGCGCGGCAGCTGTAGAGCCAGAGCCGGTCGAGTCGAGCGAAAAGGCTATTCCCGCCCTTCTCGTGAAGATCGCGGTGACCTATGGGATTGCCGAATGTGTCGCCGACGACTGGTGCCGAGGCGTGCTCGCGGGCGCGCTGGCTCATGCGGCGGCAGCCGTGCAGGGCGGGGTGAATTTGGCTTCGCAGCTGACGAACTGGAACACGCTCGCATCCGGTCAAAAGGAAGAAACGGTTCAAGCGATTGAACGGTTAGCGCAATCCGAAGCGGCGGCGCCCAGCGGATACGATCCGGACAAAGATCTCGAAGGCGTGGTCCCGGGATCGACCAAAACTGGAGCGTGGCCGGAGAGTATGGGACCGGCGAACGGTGTTCCCGCAGCGGACGGACCGCTACATTACCTGATTTTGCACAACGGAATATACGAGGCACTTTTCACTCTGAATGGTTGTTATGGTTCGGATGCACATATCGAGATGCACGAGCATCTACTCAAGACTTGGAAAACAGCGTGGTTTGGCAACTTGGCCGAACTGCCTCGCGAAGTATTACCGGCGCTGATGGAAGCGTTTGACCGCCTGAAGAACGACCTTGCGGAGTGCGACTTCGAAAAATCGCTGTTGCGCGAAGTGGTGTGTGGTTTTCGAGCCATCATGCTCATCGCGGTGGGGCCGACAAGCAAGACGGTCCAGGCCATCGAACATTGGACCAAGTGCGATTGACGTGCGTTCTCTTTTTCGCTGATTGATCGGCGTAACTTCCCAAAACTGATCGTAGAAACGGCGAAACTTTCGTTGCGCACCGCATGTGGTTTCGCGTCGGGTTCGGCATCGACGTCTGCGTTTGTGGGGTGGTGGCGTTTTGCGTTGGCCGTGAGCCTCTGGCTCGCTGTGAGAACGGGATCGGTATCGGGAGAGGCGTCGGGAACAGGGTCGGAATCAGGAAGGGTGGCGGGGTTGGGATCGGGAGAGGCTTTGGCTTTGGGGTCGGGATTTGTTGGTCAGGTCATCTTGGGTTCCTTTGGTTTGGGGCTTCATCGTAGAGCTCCTGATGTTTGGGTTGAGGGTCACGCCCCGTCTTGACCCTCAACCCGAATATCAGGGGCGGATGCAGAGGCTGAATCTGATACGGACACGGGCGCCGACACCGACGCCGAACCTGATGAACCGGATGCTGAACCAGACATCTGCATCGGCGTCTGCATCAGCATCTGATTCTGCGTCCGCTTCGGTATCGGCGTCAGCGTCTGATTCAGCGTCAGAGTCGGCGTCCGCCTCGGCTCATCCGCTCTGCGTTGGTCTACTTATCGCGGTCTTGCCCGATTCGACTCGCCACCGGGCCCATCTGCCCTTGGTATTTGCTGCCCCGACCGGGGCCGTAGGGCCGTTCAGCAGCGCGGGTGAGCTGGTGAAACACGATCTGGGAAATGCGCATGCCGGGATGGAGCTTAACTGCGCATCGGCCGAGGTTGCTGAGCTCGAGGGTGATTTGGCCTTCGAACCCGGGGTCGATGAAGCCTGCGGTAGCATGTACGACGACGGCGAGCCGGCCGATACTGCTTCGTCCTTCGACGCGGGCCACCAAATCGGCGGGGACCTTGACCCGCTCGAGCGTCGCGCCGAGCACAAACTCGCCCGGCTGCAGCACAAACCCTTCGTTCGGCGCGATTTCGATCATCTCGGTGTAAGGCTCGAGGCTCTTCGGATCGCGCGCATCAATGCACGGCACGTGAGGCAGGCGATAGGCACGAAACTTGTTGGCGAGACGCAAATCGATGCTCGCGGGTTGAATCTGAGTATCGTAGTCGTCGAGCGGGTCGACCACGATGTCTCCCGCGTCGATACGGGCGCGTAAATCTACGTCGGCCAAAATCATGCCCAGAATATGGCCGCTCGAACTGGCAAACGCAATCGCCGGGGATCTGGCGTCGGAGGGGACGCTGGATCGGATTCGGGACCAGGATCGGGATCTGGTTCAGCATCAGGATCGGCATCGGCATCGGGATCGGGGTCGTCATCGGGATCGGGGTCGGCGTCTGGTGCGGCATCGGGTTCAGCGTCGGAATCGGCTTCGGGCTGAGGTTCGGAGTCGCTCATCTTACCGACCACGCAACCACCAAGCGTGCGTCCTGGCAGGGGAGCTTGGGTGGCAGTGTTGTTCAGAGGGTTTGATGCAAACCCTCCTCCCCGCGGGAACGACCCGCGCGGGGCCCCACCCGACTGTGTTTTTTGGAGGGTCTGACCCCGCAGATCCTCCCCCCGCGAAATACGATTCCGCGGGGCCCCCCTCCCAACGCCGGCCGCTGCGCGGCCGCCCCACCGCAAAGCGGCGGGGCCCCAGCAGTTCAACCCCACGCAACCATGTCACGTGCGTCCTGGCGGGGGAGCTTGGGTGAATCGGCGGGGTCGTACCCCGACGAGAGGGTCTGGGTGCCAGACCCTCAAACAACAGAGCCCAGACC
>JANQQS010000223.1 GCA_028284955.1 Myxococcota bacterium
GCGCCCCGGCAGCGCAGGCCAGCCGACGTACGTCGGGTACTTCGGCTGGCCGAGCAGGGGAGGTAAGCCGCGATCAGGCCAAAAGGGCACTGCTCTAGCTAGCTCGCGAGCAGGCCGCCATCGACATTCAACACCGTCCCCGTAACCCACGGCGAATCGAGAAGAAATGTGATGGCGCTGGCCACGTCCTCCGCAGCCCCCAAACGTCCGATGGGGTGCATGCTGCGCAGCGTCTCAAGCTGGTCGGAAATGCGCGCTTCGCGCTCGAGGCCCACCGGGGCAATTTCGCCCGGTTGAAGGCGCGGTGTACGCACCATTTCGGTGTCGACTACGCCCGGGGCGACCGCGCTGACGCGGATTTGGTCCGCCGCAAGCTCGAGAGCAAAACTTCGCGTGATCGAAATCAGCGCGGCCTTGGTCGCGGCGTAGACCGCCGTGCCGCGAGTTGGACGCAGGCCGAGCGTGCTGGCCACGTTGACGATCGCGCCACCAGTTCCCTGCAGTCGCATGCAGTGCGCCGCAGCCTGAGACAGAATCAGCGGCGCCACAAAATTGATGGAAAACTGGTCGTCAACGCTGGCCTCGCTGATCGCGCCGACATCGGCATAGCGAACAACCCCCGCGCAGTTGACGAGGCCATCGATGCCGCCCATGGCGTCGCTGGCTTGCACCACGAGCTGCCCTCGCTGTGCGGCGTCGGTGAGGTCGCCAACCACCACCGTCACCCGTGAAGGGTCAAGGTTGGCCAGGGCCACCAAGCTATCTTCATCTCGCCCCACCGCTACGACTTTGGCCGCAGAGGACAGGAGCGATTCAACGACGGCGTGGCCAATGCCTCGGCTCGCACCGGTGACGAGCACGCGCCCTTGTGACACTTTTTTGGGGGGCGAAACTTTCTTGGAGGACGACACGTTCTTGGGGGTCGATTTCTTTTCAGACGTCATCGGAGCCAGACGTCTACCACTATATCAGAAGCGCGGTCTCAATCGGAGGGCCTATGCGCCAACCACCGGTCCCCACGGCGGCTCGGGAGGAACATCGGCTGGCTCGCCGTCGGCAGGAATTTCATCGTGCGGCAAAAACCGGGGCGCATCCACGCACAAAATGCTTTGAAAATGTTCGCTACGATTTTCGTAGCCGTGAGCCGCGCCGCGGGGCCAGCGGTGCACCGTCCCTGGCAACACGGGCTTTCCCTGGCAAAGCAGCCCTTCGGAAAGCACCATCTCCGATTCTTTCATCTCTTGGTGGCGATGCAGGGGAATGCTTCTGCCCGGCGCAATATTCAGCCGATAAATCCCCACCCCACGCGTCTCGTGGATTACATCCACGCGCCCGAACGGCCGTTCTTCGACGGAGCAATCGGCCCACGATGCGTCGCGCGTGATGTCCAGCGACGGCGCGGCAAACCCGCGAAGCGCCCCCGGCTTCGTCAACGTAAGCCGAAGCTGGTCCACCTGGGCTCGCCGTTCGCCTGGGCCCGGAGGAGAAAGCAGGTATCGCGAGAGCGCATGCGCCGCCGTCTCGAGCAACCGAAAGCGGCACGAGCGCAGCAAGAACACGAGCTGCGCGGCGACCGAGGCATAGTTCACGGTTGAGGACACGCGCTCGGATAGAGCCGCGGCCTCCGTATTCAGCCGCATTTCGAGATCGACCTGCAGCGGCTGCGAAGCATTGCGTTCATGCGGATAGACTCCGACCACGCAATCGACCACCAGCCCAGCAATCCGAAGAGTGTCTAACGCCACGCGCCGTAGACTGAAGCCCTCCCTCCTGAAGTTCAAGCCCTTGCCTGACGGATCGTTCTGCTATGGTGCCCGGGCCATGGCTTCGAACGGCTCATCCCCTGAACTTGACGCTTCGCTCTCGATGTTTCGCAGCGTACCGCGCACCGGCGTGATCTACGTCAGCGTGGAAGCGCAGAAACGCGGTTTTCGGTTCGACGCGGAAGGCTGGTGCAATCTCGGACAAGGCCAGCCGGAAACAGGCTCGCTCCCTGGAGCTCCTCCGCGCGTGGAGAGCATTCCCGTGCACCACCACGACCTCGACTACGCCCCCGTTCCCGGCATCGGCGAACTTCGTGAGGCCGTGGCCGGGCTCTACAATCGCCTGTTTCGGCGCGGCATGCCGTCGCAATACAGCGCCGACAACGTTGCGATTTGCGGCGGCGGGCGGGTCGCCATCATGCGCGCCTGCGCGAGCATCGGGCCCGTCCACCTCGGCCATTTCTTGCCCGACTACACCGCGTACGAAGAGTTGCTCGACGTCTTTCGGCGCTTTTTGCCGATTCCCATTCTGCTCGACCCGAACGAGGGCTACACCTTCTCCACCGAAGCGCTGCGGCGAGAAATTCTTGGCCGCGGCCTCGGCGCGATTCTGATGAGCAACGCCTGCAACCCAACCGGCAAACTCATTCACGGCGACCAGCTTGCCGCCTGGGTCGGCACTGCACGGAGCCTCGGCTGCGCGCTTCTGCTCGACGAGTTTTACTCGCACTACGTGTGGACCGGCGGTGAGCCCATCGTCAGCGCGGCACGCTACGTCGAAGATGTCGATCGCGATCCAGTGGTGATCTTTGACGGTCTCACGAAAAACTGGCGCTACCCCGGCTTTCGCACGTCATGGATTGTCGGGCCGAAGAAGGTCATCGCCGCGGCATCGAGCGCAGGGTCGTTTCTGGATGGCGGAGGATGCGCCCCTGTTCAACGCGCCACCATCGACCTCGTGGGCGAATCACCCACGCTCGCCGAAACCAACGCCATTCACAACGTCTTTCAGCGCAAACGAGACAAGCTGGTGGGCGGCCTTCGCGCCTTGGGCGTGCGCTTTGATGTCGAACCCGAAGGCACGTTCTACGCCTGGGGCGACCTTTCCGAGCTCCCACCCTCGCTGCGCGACAGCGACGCATTCTTCAAAGCCGCGCTCGAACGCAAAGTGATATGCGTGCCCGGCCATTTTTTCGACATCAACCCCGGCAACCGCCGGACTGGGCGCCCTTCTCGGTTCCGGAACCACGTGCGCTTCTCCTTCGGGCCACCCGAAGCGGTGCTCGACGAAGCGCTCGAGCGCCTTGGCGACCTCGTCCGCGACTCAAGCTAGCGGAGTAAGCGGGCTATGCAGATCGATTTTGATCTTCTTCGTAGTTTCGTCGAAGTTGCCCGCGCGACGAGTTTTTCGGCCGCCGCACGACGACGCGGGGTTACCCAGCCCGCCATCAGTCAACAGATGAAAACGCTCGAAGGGCATTTGGGCGTGCCGCTTTTCGAAAAAGTGGGCCGATACTCGCGACTCAACGAAGCAGGCAAGCGCCTCTTCGCGCGCATCGCGGACGACTTCTCACACATCGAGGATTCGCTCGAAGATTTTCGCGACCGACCCGCGCGGGTTCGCGGGCAGGTGCGCATTGGCACCCCTGGACCGTTTCCCAAGCGATGGCTCCGGCCGCGCCTTCCGCAGCTGATCGAACGCTATCCCGAGCTCGATCTCGAACTCGTCTCCGGGCTATCCAAAGACGTTGAAAAGCTCCTCGTACTGGGCAAGATCGAGCTTTCATTCTACTTCGGTTTTCGAACGTCGGCGCAGATCGAGAGCGTGCCCATCGCCGAAGAAGAAATCGTCGCCGTAGCGTCACCAGAATATCTGCGGCGAAAAGGTGAGCCGCGGTCGATCCAAGATCTCAAAGAGAACCATGTCTTCATCGTCAACCGCGAGTGGGTCTTCCGGCCGTGGTGGAAAGAAGTATTCGGCTCGCTCAAAACCGCACCCTCGCGCGTCCGATGCACAGTGATCGATATGGAAGAAATGCTCTACTTTGCCCGGCAATCCGCTGGCATCACCGTGCTCCCGACCTACTTCGTCGGCTCCCATATCCAATCCGGCGAGCTCAAGCCGCTTCCCCTGCAGCGCATCTCCAAAAAGCTCCGCCCCTCCTACCGAAAACCGATCTTCCTCGCCTGGCGAAAAGCCACCTCCCGCTCGGCCAACGTCCGCGCGGTACGCGACGCGCTACTCGACACCGTTGACCAAGCATCGCTCACCTATTCACGTCGCTTATAGGTGCGCCAAACGCTTCTTCATTCGACGGAACCGCGCTCGATAGTCAGCTTAGCGCGCACCGCCTGAAGGCCTCCGCCCTTTAGGCCGACGGTTCATCGAACGAAGGAGCAGTATGATGGTCAACGAATACACACCGCACTTGGGTGCGCCCGCGCGCCGCTCGGAGCGACGAACCTGGACACCGAACCAGGCGATTCAGGCTTGCTCTGATGCTTCGACCACAAAACGATGGGCGTCGATCGCGGTGTGTCTCGCGCTAGCCGTTTCCTCGCTATCGGGATGCGCTGCTCGTTCCGATCAGATCGAATCGAATACCGAAAAAGCGCTCACTGAAACGCTTGGTGGCGTCAGCATAGGCGCACTCATTGGCCTCGGGCTGGCCATCCGCGCGGTGGCTTGGATCTCCACACCCGAGGGATATCGGCTCTCTGCAAAGGTAGGCAACAGCTTCTGGCGAAGTGTCGTCGGCACGGCAAACTGGGCGCTCGACCTGTTGCCTGGTTTTGACGATCCCGACGATGCACTTGGGGCGCTCAACACCGATTCGACTCAATCCAAAAACGCCGCAACCGGTTTGGCAACGAGTGTCGCACTGGCGGCGATTCAAGAAGCATTGCCACCGGACCACCCTACTTCCGTTTTTGCAAAGTTGGCCGAAAAAAGCAAGAGTCAAGAGGGTTGCAAAAAGCCGGACGGCACTCCTCATAGCCATGGCGAAACGTGTACCGAAGAGGGGCTGAAATGCGGCGTTTATGCCGCGCAGGGCGACAACACGATCTTCGTCGAACAGAAAGACGGCCCGCCCAAAAAACTATACTACGTCACGCACTACGCCCTCGAATGCACTTGCGTAAACGGAGCATGGCAAGAATGCGTCGACCTGTGAGGCGCGTCGGCCAAATGCTTCGCCGAGGCGCCGGCGTTTCCATCCACGACTCCGAACCCAAAAGGAGCTCCCAACCAGTCCGATTCGTGCACCAACGAAGACAAATACTTGATCACCTACGCCAAACGCGACGGGCTCATGGGGAAACGGACGGTATGCGAAACCAGACGCTGGAGCTTGAAAGAAGGGATCTAGCGAACGTCGAAACAGCGAACGTCGAAACAGCGAACGTCGAAACGGAGCGTAATAGGTCAACGCACCTGAGTCGCGCGGCTCTTGTCGCAGCCTTTTGTACCACTGCCTGCGCAAGCCAGGTCGACGTCTCGCGGACAAACGATGTTGAAAAAGGCCTCGCGCCCGACAATGTCGCAGTCCTTCGGTATGACCGAGGCCCGTTCAAAGATCACGAGTTCGCGCTGAGCTTCGAGCACTGCGGAAACCCAGCTGCGGCGAGCCTCAGTATTCGTGGGCCTAGCCTTCAGGGAAGCGACATCAAAGCCCGCCACATCGACATCGGAGTAGGCCACGTGGTCACGCGCCGTCGCTTTTATTTTGGTTTGAGCGAAGCTCAGCAAATCATTCTAAGCTCGCTTCCAGGCTACCAAGCTCCGCCAGCAGGACCACCGTTCAGCCTGCTGCCGCGCCAAGTCATCCAATGGAACCTCGTCGTAGTTTGGGACCCTCCTGGTTCCGAGCATCCAGACGAAGAGCAGGCAAGCGCATATGTTCAGGCGCACGTACCGTACACGTGGTCTCAGAAGCTTCTGGGACCGTCCATTCCATACGAAATCGAGCTTTGCTTGCTGACCGAATGACGCAAGAAGGAGGTGTTCCTAGCAGAGGCTAACAACGATGGAGAACAAGCTTCCGTCGCATCTCCCGAAGGACATCCTGCGCCCGGGTCGACTGAGTGCAATAGAGGAACGCTGCGAGGGTGGTGAGCAGGGTGTTGCCTTCTTGGGGCACGAAGGCCCATCCGATGATCTGTGTGTCGCGGACGACAAGGTTGTTGTCGACGACGATCGCGTGGGCATAAAGCCGCCCTGCTTCTCCGTGCCGTCGGCCAAACTCGAATACGCGGTTTGAATCGAATCGATGGGTGGTGGCGAGCCAAGGGTCGAGTTCAAAGCGTGGCTCGAGGGGGGCGCGGCCGTGAATCGAAAAGCGCACCGCGTGAAGCAGCTGGCTCGGGGTGGTGATGTCTGAACTGGTGAGCTCGGGGCTGGCGCCGACGCTGGCGAACACTCTTTGTGCCAAAATTGAGTGATTTGTGCCAAAATTACGGCTCCTGTGTCGCGCAACTACGTTGGCGCCGACCAATCGCTCGGATGAGCCGATGTCTTCGGAACGACGCACAAATACGAAATCGGCGTGTTCAAGTGTCTCTAGCGTTGTTCCGCATGCAGCTCGGAGAAGGCTCACCGCGGCGTGGGTATTGCATGACGCCACATGCACTAGACACGGCTCGTCAGAAGTCGACCGAACGACTCCATCGTTGGTGCCCGCCACCATGGGCACGCCAAAGCCTTCTTCGCTTCCTTGCGCGCACACGCCACGCAGGTGACCGCGCGCCTGGTATTCGCTCTTGTCGCGCAGCGGCGCGCCTTCTTTTCGACAATCGAACACGTAGTCGCTCGCGTCTACCGCGCGCCATCGCTCCGCAGCACTGGACGCGCGGACGACCTCGGCGCCGAGCTCTTCTAGCTGGCGAAGCTCGACTTCGAAAAATGGCTGGGGATCGTTTTTGACCACCGATACCACGTCGATTCCCAAACGCGCTCGATGGCGAAGCAAGAGCTGGGCAAGCGTCGTTCCGATATTGCCCGCGCCGATGACGACCACGTTCATAGAGCCTCAACGCGGTTCATGTGCCTCTTCCTCGATTTCGTTTGCGCGCGAAACCATGCTCGAGCGCGTTCTCTGCCGCTCACCATCGTTACTCCGCTTGCCGCAAGCCACATCGCATCGTTCCGAATCACATCAATCCAAGCTCGCGAGGATGCCACGTACGTTCGATCGTAGAGCCACGTCACACGTCGATGACACCGGCCCCGCAGCCGCAGCTGGCCCGGCCCGGTAAGCCCCGGTCGCACCGACCAGCGCACATCAAACCGGGACGCGCCCCACCCCAATCGCTCCACATCGTTCTGAGTGAGCGGCCGCGGCCCCACCAAGCTCATATCGCCTTTGAGCACATTCCAAAGCTGAGGAAGCTCGTCGATCCCAAGTTCGCGCAACACCCGACCCACCTTGGTTACCTCGCCGCCTCGCATAGTGCGGAACTTCCGCAACCGAAACGGCATGCGCCCAATTCCAAGCCGCTCTTGAGAAAAAAACACCGGCCGCCCATCCAGAAGCCAAATTGCCAGCGCGGCGCCACAAAGCGCGGGAGCGGTCACAAAGAACATCGCGCCGCTTCCTGATACATCGAACCAGCGTTTGGCGTCAGTCACTGTCGTGAACCAAAAATCGCCGTGCCAATCCGAACTGAAGTCGCCCCCTGTGCGATGGCTTGCTCGAAGTCGGACGACATGCCCATCGAAAGCTCGGGCAGTTCTAAGGCTTCGGCCAGGTGGCGAAGGCGCGCAAAAAATGGCGCTGCATCGATGCTGGCAGGGGGCACCAGCATGAGCCCTCGGAGATGTAGATTCGGCAGCGCGCGCGCCGCTTCGACTACTCGGGGCACATCTTCTTCGGCGCAGCCGGATTTTTGCTCCTCGCCGGCCAGATTGACCTGCACCAGCACGTCGACCTCGCGTTCTTCGGTGTGCGCGCGCCGCGATAGTGCTTCGGCCAAGCGAACCGAATCAAGCGAATCGAGGGTCGCGCCCGTGCGGAGAAGCGGGCCCACTTTGTTGCGCTGCAGGTGTCCGACAAAACGAAAACGCAGGGGTTCGCGGCCTCGCTGCATGAGGTCCTTGAGCAACTCGGCTTTTTCCACAAGCTCTTGAACGTAGTTTTCGCCAAATACCCGAACGCCTGCGTCGTATGCCTCGCGTATGGCGTCGACACCGTGGCGCTTCGATACCGCCACCAGTTCGACCTCTTCAGGGGCTCGACCTGAGCGCGCGCACGCCGCGTCGATGCGCGCGCGCACTGCCAACAATCGACGACGAACATCTGTCACGGGCCCAGGTTCTACGGCCATTCCGTAACCCCGCCATGCTCCACCAGCGCCAATAAAGTTTCCGCGAGGGGCAAGCCAACGACGTTGGTGTACGAACCATCCATCCGTGTCACCAATGCCGCGCCATGCCCCTGAACGGCATAGGCGCCTGCTTTGTCGTCTCCCTCCCCCGTGGCCGCGTAGCGACTTATTTCGGCGCTGCTGAGAGCACGAAACCATACCCGGGTGGTCACGGCGAGCTCCGTCAGAATCGCCCGTTCGCCACCACGCACGCGGCCCAGAGCAACCGCAGTGGTCACCTCGTGGCCACGTCCCGACAGCCGCTCCAGCATCTTCGTGGCGTGGTCTCGATCGCGAGGCTTTCCCAAAATGCGATCGTCGACAACCACGATGGTGTCTGCCGCAAGCACAAAAGGTTCGCCGTCTGCCGAGTCACGAGCGAGCTCCATACCCCGAGACAGTTTGTCGCGGGCAACGCGCGTGACGTACCGGGGAGGCGATTCGCCATCCGCAATGTCTTCGTTGACATCGGTGACCTTGATCGCAAAGGCAAGGCCGATTTGGGTCAGCAAGTCGCGACGCCGCGGAGATCCGGACGCGAGCACCAAAGAAACGGTTTGGCGCATCGAGCCTACCGACTTAGGGCGTCGCCGGAAGTTCGGCCGTCGAGATAGCGCTGGTATCGACGAACAAACGTGCGGCTGACTTGCTCGCTGTCGAGACGAAGATATTTGGCCATTTCGGTCACGAACCCCCGCACGTAGACGAGCGCGGGAAGAAGAGCAAACTCCTCGGCTTCGATGGCGCTCAAATACGAAGCTCCGATCTTAGTATGCTGGCTTACTTCTTTGATGTGCACGCCCTGAGATTCGCGCACTGCGGCAAGCAAGCGGCCGGTAAACTCGGTATCCGGCGTGATCACAGGCGCCGGCTGCGGGGGTTCGGAAAGCTCGTGTTCGGTGTCTTTGTCGCGCTCAACCTCCGGCTCGTTGGGAAATACCGATAACTCGTAGGGCCTTCGGCGCTCCGGATCGAGCAACACATCGTAGGCTTCGTCGAGCAAGTTGCGAAGCGCTTCAAGCCCGCGCTGGTCGAACAACCCGTACCGGCACAACGAATCCGGCGCGTAGATTTCCTTGCACCGCTTGTAGGCGCGCCGAACCTCTTCGTCGGTAGCTCCGCGACTCACTTCCAATAGGTCGTGGTAGCTGTCTACGGGGACGATACGCGTGTCGACGCGTGATTTGCCGGCATCGATGGCGAGCAGCCGGCGGGCGATCTTCTCGATACTCTTGCTCGCCTTGGTGCCCGGGCTCTCCACGAGAAGCGGGCGGTGCGCGCGGACGCACGTCCACACCGTATCGTCGTAGTCGATGTAGCCAAGGTACTCGAGCCCCAATCCGAAACGGCGACGCATCGCGCTGCGCATTCGATCGCCGAGCTCGAGGTCAGCCCGAAGTCGGGTCTGGTTGAGAACCATGCGAAACTTGAAGTCGCGCATGATTCTCTGCGCGGGGACCAACACCGGGTTGTCCTTCTGATCGAGCTCGCGCGCCAAATCGAGAGGCGGAAGGGGCGGCTGGCCAGGCTTTTGCGCTGGTAACGGCGGCAGCTCGCCGAGCTCGGCCACTTCGCGGTCGAGCATGCGTCGAAACGTCGAACGCACGAAGCGGTAGGTGTTTTCGATAGCGGTGGGTTCAGGCAGCGAGACGAACAACGAAAGATCGGCATCGATCCAGAAATCGATCAACTCCTCGCGGCTCCCCGATCCGAGGTCCACCACGACGTAGTCCACGTCGGCGCCATCCCATTGCTCGGATGATCTCAGTTCCGCTGCGCGGATGGCACCCGGCTCGATTCGAACAAGCTTGAGACCAGGAATGGGCGTGTCCAGCGCGGGCGCGAGTTCGCCCGCTGAGCGCGGTGGCGACGAACGTGAACGCTCTGCGTCCGTTTCGGTTGATCCGTCTGCTGGGGACGGCCCGAACAAGTCGCTTGTGTCAATATCGATGGTCGGCGGAGGCTCGTGACGCCCGCCAAGCAATGGGACCGGGGGCGTGTACTCGCCTAGATGGCGCGAAGGCGACATGCCGAGAAACGTGTGCACGTTTGCGCCATGAGGGTCGGCATCGACCATCACAACTTTCCGGCCGATGGTCGCCAAATAAATGCCGAGGTTCGCGGTAAGCAGAGATTTCCCGACCCCGCCCTTGGCCCCCGAAATCGCGACGATGCGGCGCGGCCGGCGGGAGATGCGCGCTGAGGCCGACGCCTCCGCTTCAGCGTCCTCTTCTTCAAACATGGGATCGCGGAACAACTCGAGGTCGCCCTGTGCGTCACCGCGATCGTGGTCGGCTTCGGCCATCCGGTCGATGTACCAGCGGCCCGCCGCCCCCGCAAACAGCGCTACTCGGCAGCGCCTGCCGCCGCGAGAAATGGCTCCCATTCGGCGATTTTCTGGTGGATGCTCGCGAGTTGAACCACAACGCTCCAGTTCGGCCGCCGCGGACGCTTGAGCAGCCGCATGCCACACTCCTCGGGAGTGCGCGCGCCCTTTTCGAGGTTGCAGCGGCGGCAACTCGCAACAAGGTTTTCCCAGGTCGATTCGCCACCTCGCGAGCGCGGTATCACATGGTCGAGATTGAGATCGCGAGGGTGGGGCTGACAGCCGCAATATTGGCAGGTGTAATCGTCGCGCAGCAGGATGTTGCGGCGGGACAACCGGAGCGGCGTGCGGGGTACGCGGTTGTATTCGCGAAGCAGAACAACTCGTGGAGTGCGAACTCCTCCGGACGTGGTGCCGACGAACGGTTCACCGTCGACCGGGCCGAGGGCGGCCCAACCGTCAAAGTCGTAGACTTCGTAGTCTGAATCGAGGGCGTGGGCTCGATCGACATAGAGCATGAGAAACGCATGCCGGACAGTCGTCACGCGCACGGGTTGATAATTTCGGTTGAGCACCAACACAGGCGCGATCAGTGGATCGTGTGCGCTCATGCGATCCGTGCTCGCAAAAGCTCGCCCAACTCCTGACTGGACTGTCGCACTGACTCAAAGCATAGCATCTTGCGAGTCAACTCAAAACCCCGCGGAAACGAGAGCCTAGGCGCGTTCTCAGGATGTGGAGAGCGGTTTTTACGCAACTCGAGGCCACTGCGGCCGATAGAAAGGCATGGACTTCGATGTCGTCGTGTCGATGCGCGTTCGCGCACTGGTGGCTGTTTGTGTCAGCGTTGTTCACGCAGGTTGTTTGTCGGACGAGATCTCTGCGGCACCGATGGTCGACGCAGCCGTATCTTCCTCGAAACTCGAAGTGATCGATGTGCTCGTCCGCGACGATCGCGGCAGGCGCTATCCGCTCGACGAAGCGCCACGCCGGCCGATCCTCGAGCTCCAGATCGAGGGCGAGCTCCGCGGGGATCCCGAACCAGTCGTACTGCTCGAGGGAGCGCCCGACGACGCGCTCACGAAAGACTTGAGTCGTTCCGGGTTATCGATCAAACACATGATGCGAATGGTCGATTCCGATGTCGCACGACATGCCGGACGCATCGAGCTACGCGCTCGTCGACCGCTACGGCCCGGTCATTTCTACAGCGTTGCCGTGGGCGCGTGGGCCGGCGACGGCGAATCGACTCTCGCGGAGTCCACTATGGGCGAGCCGTTCGTGCGCATGATCACGATTCGCAAAACATACGGAGGTGCGGTGCCCGTCGATTCGTGGCCCGCCGACGGTGCTTCGGGGGTGCCCACGACGCTCGCTCTCGCCGCCGTTCACTTCGACGACGAGGTTCGGGAGTATGAACGTGGGGTAACGCTTGAGAACGGCGCCGGCGAATCCGTCTCCTCGATGGTTCGCAAGGCATCATGCGAAACCATTGGTTGGAACGCCGAGGGATCAGGAGCCGTGTGCGTCGTACTTGAGCCGCAAGCGGTTCTGGCCCCCGACACCTTGTATCGAATTGTGGTCGATTCTTCGGTTGTGGATCGAGCCGGATCATCGGTCGGCCCATGGTCGTCTGAGTTTCGCACGAGCGCTTTCGCACACGACGCGGGAGTGGGCGCAGATGGCGGAGGTCTCGGCGCCAATCCATCAGCCATTCAGCTCATACGCGGCGATTGTTCGGTGGACGAAGAACCTATCGGTTTGGTCTGCGCGCTGATCGCCGATACGGCCATCGCGATTCGGACTCGAGCGGATCGACCCGTGCGCGCATTTCTTCGCGCTGCAGGTCAGACCATTCATCAGGTCGCCCCGCGAGGCGACCTTGACCTTACGCTATCTATGCTCGACCCCAACCAGCGCGTGGAAGCAGAGCTAGAGCTCATCGACCTGTCGGGTCAGCGCACTTCATTCCGCGAGACCATCACTACGCGACCCACCACCGCGTCCATCGCCATCACCGAAGTGCGCGCAGACCCTGCCGGACCGGAGCCTCAGCAAGAATATGTCGAGCTATTCAACTTCGGTCGGGAGGCGATCGACTTGCTCGGGTTTTCGCTATCCGATGATCCGGATCGCCCCGGCGACGAGATCACGCAAAGCATTGTCATCCATGCGCAAAGCTATGCGCTGCTGGTTCCGGAACAATTCGACGACGCACATCCGCTCGACGTCCAAGTGCCTCCAGGGGTGACGTTGATACGAATTGACCGAACGCTGGGCTCGGGGGGTTTGTCGAACCGAGGTGAGCCCTTGTTTCTCCGCGATGCGGATGGACAGAGGATATCGAGCGTGCCCGCCATCGCCGCCCCGGGCTCAGGCGTCTGCCTCGTTCGCCTCAGCATGGACTTTCGATCGTCCGACGAAGCATCGTTCGGCCCCGATCCCGACAGCTCCTGCACCCCAGGCAGGCGCTGAGTTTCTGGAGGGGCTGGCCGCAGCCCCTCCCCCCACGGAATACGATTCCGCAGGGCCCCCCTCCCAACGCCGCTGCGCGCTGCGCGGGGGCCCCTACGCCCCCTTGCTCTCTGCGTGCACCGTTCGCGGTGAAATGCTTTTCTTCGTACTGACTGGTTTGCGTTGAGCGGGCCTGCGGTTAGATCCCTACGTGGTGCGAACGGAGCAGCTCGAAGCAACGGTTGAGCACATCGTCTACCGTACCGAAGACGGTCGGTTCGCGGTGCTTCGTGCGACGCGAGCGCGTTCTCCGAAGGGAGAAACGATTACCGTGGTCGGAGATCTAGGAACCGTCGTAGTCGGCGAAACGCTTCGATTGGTGGGACGGTTCTCGGAGCACGCGCAGTTTGGCCGACAGTTTCGGGTTGAAACCTTTTCGCCGGTGATGCCTGACACGCCAGAGGGCATTCAACGCTATCTCGGATCTGGATTGGTCGAGGGCATAGGCCAAGCGATGGCCAAGCGCCTCGTGAAAAAGTTCGGCGCGCGCACGCTGAGCGTCATCACCCAAGAAAGCGAACGCCTGCGCGACGTGCCGGGAATCGGAAAAAAGAGGGCTTCCGCCATCACCGAGGCACTTCGAGCGCGCGCCGCGGAAGCCGAAACGATGTCGTTTCTGCACGGCCTGGGGTTGGGCCCGAGCGTTGCGCAGCGAATTCTCAAAAAATACAGCGACCAAACCGTGCACCAGATTCGTCACGACCCCTACCTGGTTGCCGAGGATGTTGCGGGGATCGGTTTTCGTACGGCCGACCGAATCGCTTCCGCTTTGGATATCAAGAACGCAGATCCAAGACGCGTCGCCGGAGCAACGCTCCATTTGGTCGCCAAGGCGGTAGACGAAGGGCATACGTTCTCAACTGCGAGCGAACTCGAGCGCGGCGCGAAGCAGCTCGACGTACCCCCCGCCAGCGTGAACTCCTCGATAGCCCAGCTGGTTGCTCGAGGAACCCTCGTCGAAGACCGTGGCGCGATCTACCCGCCGCCTTTGTTCCGAGCCGAGCAAAACGTAGCCCGCAAGCTGCGTACGCTCGCGAGCAAAAACGCGATGCATCGAGCTGAGCCATCCTCCGACAACATCGCGCAACCCGCCGAGCCACAACTGAACTCCGAGCAGCAGCAGGCGGTCAAAGATTCACTGCGACGACGCGCGCTGGTACTCACCGGAGGTCCGGGTACGGGAAAGACCACGACCGTGCGAACCATCGTGGCGGCTCAGAAGGCAGCTGGGCGGCGCGTACTGCTCTGTGCCCCTACCGGGCGGGCTGCGAAACGTTTGCAGGACGCCACCGGCCACCCCGCCTCTACGATTCACCGCGCACTCGAATGGAACCCGATGGCGCGAACGTTTCGCTACGACCAAACGACGCCGCTCGACGTCGAGTTCATTTTGGTCGACGAAGCATCCATGTTGGATATCCGTCTTGCCGAAAGCCTGCTCAGCGCCGTTGGACCAAGCGCTTCCCTGATGCTGGTGGGAGACGTCGACCAACTGCCTCCAGTAGGCCCCGGGCAAATGCTGCGCGATGTGATCGCGAGTGGAGCAGTGCCGGTGGTGCGGTTGCATCAGGTGTTTCGGCAGGCGCAGGAAAGCTCCATCGTGCGCGCGGCGCATTCCATTCTCCAGGGCGAGATGCCTTCTGCGACGCCAGCTTCCTCTCGCACGGAACGCGGAGGCGATTTGTTTATCGTTCGCGCCTCGGAACCGAAGGACATCGAAATCAAGCTGGTACGACTTCTTCAACGAATGCACGATTCCTATGGGCTTGATCCGATCCGGGATGTGCAAGTGCTGGCCCCGATGCGTCGTGGTGCAGCGGGCACGATTCACCTCAACCATGTGCTACAAGCCGCCCTCAACGCATCGACTGTCCACCAAGAGACCGCAACCCAGAACACGCCGATCGAAGGGTCAAGCTCGCGCGAAGGCAACCGTCTTCGGCCCGGTGACAAGGTGATGCAAATCCGCAATGACTACGACCGGGACGTCTACAACGGCGACCTCGGGGTGGTTCGGCGCGTAGAAGGAGGCATCACCTACGTGATGATCGATGATCGGGAAGTTCAGTATCGGGAAGAACATCTCGATTCGTTGGTGCTCGCGTACGCGACGACGGTTCATAAGGTGCAAGGGTGCGAGTTTCCGGCGGTGGTGGTGGTGATGCACCGTTCCCATCACATACTGCTGTCCCGCGCCCTCCTCTACACTGCGGTCACCCGAGCCAAGCGATTGGTGGTGCTTCTCGGAGAGCCGCGGGCCATCGCGCGGGCGACACGAAATGCCTCGCTTCAAGCTACGAATTCTCGGCTCCGCGAACGCCTCACAGAACCGGCGGAAGATTCCCTGCGGCCGGGCACTTGACGCGCGCGGCCTGCCACGTCATCTTCGCGGCCTTTGTTCCGTCATTTCGGCATATCGTCATTCCGAGGCGGGGCCACAAGCATGACGACGCGCAGGGACGACCACGCGCGGACAATACGCGGACAATAGGAGCGCAGCCGTGAATACGAATTTGGGCCTCATCGGCAAAAAGCTTGGAAATACTCAGATTTTTACCGAAAACGGAGAAGTGTGTCGCGTCAGTGTGGTCCAAGCGGGGCCCTGCGTGGTGCTCGGAAAGCGAACTCCGGAAACGCATGGCTACAGCGCGCTTCAGCTGGGGATGGGCGCCAAAAAAGAAAAGCACGTAAACCGCCCAGAAGCCGGGTTCTACAAAAAGCTCGAGCAGCCGGCGGCGACAATCGTCCGGGAGTTTCGTGTGCCTGCCGAAACACTAGCCAACTACGAGGTGGGTCAGACCATTTCGGCGGCGGACGTGTTCAAAGAAGGACAGTTCGTCGACGTGTCGGGCACGAGCAAGGGGCGAGGTTTCGCCGGCGTCATGAAGCGCCATAACTTCGCCGGCGCCGGATCGGTCGGGCACGGTACCCACGAATACAAGCGCCACGGCGGCTCGATCGGCCAAAATATGACGCCCGGCCGAACGTTCCGCGGGATGAAGATGGCGGGGCACTATGGCGCCAAGAAAATCACGATGATGAACCTTCGGGTGGTTCGCGTGATCGCCGAAGACAACGTAATTCTGGTGAGCGGAAGCGTGCCAGGGGCTCGCGGCGGCTTCATCAGCCTGAGAAACGCGGCGAAGAAGCAGAACCGCGCCGCCTAACCCATCACACGAGCTACAAACACATGGGTCGATCCCGGCGCGACGATGCATATGGCCGGCGAGCAAAGCGCGAAGGCTTTGCGGCGCGCTCCGTGTACAAGCTCGAAGAAATCCATCGACGGACCCAAATTCTCAAGCGCGGGTCGCGGGTGCTCGACCTCGGCGCAAGCCCTGGATCGTGGAGTCAGTACGCCGCGGAACGGGTTGGCCCTAAGGGGTACGTGCTCGCCGTCGATCTAAAACCGCTCGAAGTGGCCCTGCCCGGGCATGCCCATGCCCAAATCGGAGACGTCAACGCGCTGGATGCCGAGGCGCTCGGCGGCCCAGCCTCGTACGACATCGTGTTGAGCGACATGGCGCCGAACACCAGCGGTCAACGGCATGCGGATCAATACCGAAGCTTCTCGCTATGGATGCGCGCACTCGAAGTCAGCGACGACATGCTCCGAGAAGGAGGAGACTTCGCGGGAAAAATTTTTCAGGGCCCTGAACTGGAACAAGCCCGCAAAGCCGCCACCGAACGCTTTCGCGAAGTTCGGCTGATTCGCCCCAAAGCCACCCGCCAAGAAAGCTACGAAGTCTTTCTGGTTGGACTGGGCCGGAAAAGCCGCGGCGCACACCAACGGTGACCAAAGACCGACTCGGACGATCAAGAACGCCCCCCGCAACGAGCGGACCGGTGTCAAGCAGTATCGTGCCCGTCATTCACCAAGCCCATCCAAATAGTCGGGATTGGTAGATGCATCACGCGGCCCGCCTCGGATGCAACCGAAAAACTCGGGAGCCAGCTCGGCCAATGTGCGTCCATGCTGAGCTTGGGGGCTCGCCTCTTGAACAAACTTCAACGCACGACGCGCAGCCGGCAACCGCTCCTCTGGCAGACGCGCGACTATTTCTTCAATTTCGGATCGGAGACCCATCGCATCATCATAGGACGGGACGCGAACACTGTCGATGCGTGATGAGAGTCAGAACGCAACCACGGCTTCGGGTTGGGCAGCATCGATCTCGAGACATTAGCCTAAATCGCGAGCCGTATCTCGGATTCTTGCGAACGCATCGGGTACGAATGTCTGGTCCTCTACCGGGGGGCGCACGTAGCCGCCTGGTGCCGTTTTTCGCGGGGGGAGCTCAATGGCTTTTGGTGCATGCCCGGCGTAGTCGAACAGGCTCAGAAGGTGCGCAATGCAGTTGATTCGGGCGCGGTGCTTGTCGTCCGATTCGACGACGTACCACGGCGCTTGCTTGATATCGGTGTATTTGAACATTTCGTCTTTCGCTCGCGAATACTCTTGCCAGCGATTTCGGGACTCGATGTCCATCGGAGATAGTTTCCAGCGTTTGGTCGGGTGGGTCGCCCGCGATTTGAGGCGGCGTTCCTGTTCCTCCGCGCTGACCGAGAACCAATACTTGACGAGCCGGATACCGGAGTGAATCAACATCCGTTCGAACTGCGGGCACGAGCGCATAAACTCGCTCACTTGCTCGTCTGAGGCGAAGCCCATCACCCGCTCTACTCCGGCTCGATTGTACCAACTCCGATCGAAGAGAACGATCTCCCCGGCAGCGGGGAGGTGTTGGACGTAGCGTTGAAAATACCACTGGGTTTTTTCCCGATCCGTCGGAGTTCCCAGGGCGACCACTCGAACCACGCGAGGATTTAGAGGCTCTGTGATTCGTTTGATGGTGCCGCCTTTTCCGGCTGCGTCGCGACCTTCGAACAAGACAACGATCCGCTCTCCAGTTTCCTGCGCCCAAGACTGAAACTTCGCGAGCTCCACCTGCAATTTCTTTAACGCTTTTTCGTAGGCTTTGGTCGATGTCTTCGTTCTTTGTTCGCTCTCTGGATTGACCCCCGATCCGTTTTTTCTTCCGCGTTCGGTGTGTCGAGTCATATACGTTTCGTGGTTCTGAGCTATCGCTGCTGCGCTTTTTTGGCGGCTTGCATGTGTCGACGCGCTCGCGGCGCATGAGCCCCGCGAGGGTCGAGTGAAATTGAGCGTTTGAAATGCTTGATCGCGGTCTTGTATTCGCCGCGGGCGGCGAGCATGGTGCCGAGTAGGTAGTGTCCTGTGGCGTAGTTCGCGTCGAGTTGGATGGCTTCCTGGAGCGCAGACTCGGCACCTGGTCGGTCACCTGATGCGCGCAGCGCGAGGGCAAGTTCGGCGAGCAGAGCCGGGGTCGCCTCGTCGCGCGCGCGAATCGACATACGCAACGCTCTGGTTGCGCCTCTTGGATCTCCACAGGTACGCAACCCGGATCCAATAGCCTGGAGTAGCGCTGCATTTCCCTTTGCTTTGGGCAACGCTTGGCGGAGTTCGCTCGCCGCACGTTCGCGATCGCCGGTTCGGACCAGAAGCATTCCGAAGTTCACGCGAACCTCGGCATCTTGAGGATCCAGCCGCAGCGCGATTTCGTACGCCGGCTGCGCCTCGTCCATGCGCCCTTTGTCTTCGAGCGCCATGGCCCGGTTGAAGTGCGCTTCCGCCGATTCCGGGTTGAGCTCGGTCGCTTTGTGGAGCGCGTCGATCGCTTCGTCCAATCGATCTTGCGCCCTCAGCAGCCGGCCCAGGTTGTTCCAAGCCTCAGCAAATTCCGGGTCGATCGCCAGCGCCGCGCGATACGCACGCTCGGCTCGCGCGGTCTTTTCAAGAAGCTCGAATACGATTCCCAGATCGAATTGAGCGCGTACATCTTGCGGGTTCTCCGCGATCGCTTGCTCAAAAAGCGATCGTGCTCCCTCGATTTCACCCGCCGCGAGCGCCCGCTCGCCGCGGGCTACGATTTCACTTGCCGGCGCCACCTCGCGCGTGGCCTCCGGCTCCGATGGCGCCGATTCCGATGGCGTTGGTTCGGATGGGTGCGTCGGGTGTGCCGGAGCAGGCTGCGACCCCGAACACCCTGCAGCGATGCACGCGAGCGCCACAAAAAAGGCACACCTCATCACGTCGTCTACGCTCCCGTAGTTTTTTGTTCTGATTGTTGATGAAAGCGGTCGACGCGTTCTCGAAGCTTGTCTTGCAACGCAAGCAATCGCTCAGGGTCGCGGAGCTTCCCTCCTTCGGCATCTTGCACATAGAAAATGTCCACTACTTGGTCACCTTCGGTATTGAGCTTGGAGAGCGAAATCGAAAGGCCTTCAGAATACAGCGTATTCGCAATGGTGTGCAGGAGCCCCGCGCGGTCTTTGGTGTAGACGTCCACGATGGTGTGATCAGGAGACGCTTGATTGTCGACCACCACGCGGGTCACGACGTCCGGCCCTTTCCGAACCGCCCACGGCGGGGTGCTTGGTCGCCGGTCGAACATCGCCTCCGCAGTGATCGATCCGTCGCGCAGAGCATCCAGGTCGCGCTCGATTTGCTGCGCCAGCGAAACTTCGCCGTCTTCACTATCGAACACGCGCTGCTGTCCTCGCCGATCCGGCCATTCCACGAAAAACACATCGAACGCTTCATCGCATTCGCCGCGCGGTCGAGTATGAATCTCCGCGCTGCTGACTTCTAGGCCATGCCGATCGAGCACCACAGCGATTTCGGCGAGAAGTCCTGGACGGTCGTCGGTCACCACGATGAGCTCCGCGAGACCGCCTGCCGCGCCTCGGGAAAGAATGACGCGTGTCCTCGCGTCATTCCGATCGCGAGCGATTCGAGCGTGACGACGAATTTCGTCCACCGGGTGAGCGAGCACGTATCGGTCTGGCATCTGCACCAGAAACGCTTCGAGCTCTTCTCTTCCGGCGTCGCCATTGAACCCAACGCGCACCGCATTACGAATGACATCGGTGCGCGGCAAGGCGTCAACCGCGGGTTGGTTTGCCTGGCGCGCCTCCTTGAGCGCAGCAACCAAGACGAAATAGAGATCCTCAAGCATGCGTGCTTTCCACGAAGTCATCGCGCGCGGGTTCGTGGTCGACAAAATCGCCACCGTGGCGAGATACAAGTCACGCAGCCGTTCAACCGTGCCGACGCGGCGCGCGATTTCTGCGACCGTATCCGGGTCGCTCGTATCGCGCCGAGTAGCCCAATGATAGAGTTCGGACTGCCGTTCGATCAACCATGCCACATGGTCGACGTCGAACTCCGACAGGCCAAGCCGACGAACAATATCTTTCGCCCGCCCCGCACCTTTTCGTTGGTAGTCTCGCCCATAAGGTTTGCCGAGCGCGTGCAATAGAATTGCCAAGGTGAGCGGAACCGGGCGCGGCGCCTCTGCGGCGAGCCGCGCCGCCAAGTAGAGACCTCGGCTCTGCTCGCCTCGGATCAGCCGATGAAGCTGATTGACGGCGGCGATCGAATGCACGTCAACCGTGTATACGTGGTACACGTCGTGGTGCACTCGACCGGTAAGCGGCTCAAACTCGGGTATCATCGCGATGAGCAAGCCGACGTTGTGCAGCTCGCCAACCAGAGTCTCCCGGCGAATGGGGCTTGGAGCAACCGACGTAAGCAGCTGGATGAACAAATCTCGCGCTTCCGCGGATGCCTGCAGCGCGCTGCGAAAAGAAGGGTCTACCGCGATGCGCGCAATGGCGTCCCGAGCATAGGTGTAGGGGGGAAGGTTGTTCTTGATGACCTGCCGGTAGAGGCGAAACGCGAGCTCCGGTTCCGTTTTGAGCCGTTTGCTGTCTTCAAGCGTCATCTGGTCGCCAAAAATCATCGTGCCATCCCCGAACGAATGGGTCGTCACACGCGGCCGCTGGTCCCGATGTTGCGTCCGCGCCAGCATTCTTTCTGCTGTCTGAGCGACAATGCGGGCGTGGCGATAGTACGATTGCATGAGCTGCTCGACCGCGAGGTCCAGACCGTCGACGAACCCCATCTGCGAGGCGATCTCTTCCTGGTCCGCGAAGGTCAATCGGTCGTGTTTTCTTCCCGCCCGGAGGTGCAGAAGATTGCGAACGCGCCACAGCATTTCTCGCGCTTCCTCGAGCTCGTTGACTTCGCGAGAGAGTAGCGCGCCAAATCGTACGTAGTCATGAACGTCACGCGCTCCCCAGCGAGCCCGGGCGGCCCACTCCGCAACGTCCATGTCGCGTAGACCGCCCCGCCCTAACTTCACCTCCGGCTCGAGGAGGTACAGCGAGCCGCCAAACCGCGAATGGCGCGCGTCCGTGTCGCGTTCGAGAGCGCCAATGAATTCATCGAGCGAGGGTCCAAACACATGCCTTCGCGCACGGTGAAATAGCTCGTCGCAGATCTCTCCGTCGCCTGCGACCCGCCGAAGGTCGATCAGCGTGGTCGCGGTGCGGATGTCGTTTCGCGAAAGCTCAATCGTTTCATCCACGCCGCGCACCACATGGCCAATCTCGACGCCCAGATCCCACAGCGGATAAAGCACCCCCTCCGCGAGGGAACGAACATGCGGGTTGTCTGGGTGGTCACACAAAAAGAGCACATCGACATCGCTATGCAGCCCCACGATGCCTCGCCCGTATCCACCCACCGCGACCAATGCGACCCGCCCCCGCGGCTCGTGCCCTCGCGCGCGCGATGCGGCGTCGGCTGCGCAATAGAGGGCGCCCAGCAATCCGTCGAGCACCCGCCCGTGCTGGCGCGCGATGGCCACTCCCGAAGCACCGCCCGCAATCGATTCGCGGAGGCACGATCGATAGTTCGTGAGGTACCCATTGCAAGTGCCGCCAAGTTTGGGCGCAAGCTGGCTCAAGTCGAAGTGGGACTGAGTAATGGCCTCCCGCACGGAGTTGGCAGTATGCGCGTCCAGGGGTCGCGCGGCAAGGAGGGCTCCCCACGCCTCGCAGCAATTCAAGGTCGCGTGTAGTCCAACACACCATTCGCAATCCCGCGCGCCAATGCTTGTCGATAGGCAGTAGAGCGAAGCGCTTCGGCTTCTTTGGGATGCGTCATGAACGATGCTTCGACGAGCACGGCGGGCATCGTGGCGCCAACCAGAACGTAGAACATCGCTTGCTTGACGCCGCGATCGGGAAGGTGCGGGAGGATGCGGCGTCCTGACTTGAGGACAGATCGGTGAATCGATGCCGCCAGTTTACGTGACGCGGTAATCTGCCCCTCTCGATGCAAATCGGCGAGAATTCGCTGCAATCCGCTCACCGTTCGGGTGCTTGTTCCGTTCTCACGTGCCACCAGACGCAGCGCTTGGCGGTCGTTGTTTCCGTCAAGATAGAATGTTGTCACCCCGCCGCGACGCACTGGCTCAGGCACACCGTTCAGGTGAATCGAGACAAATACATCTGCCCCCGCAGAGTTCGCCATGAGCGCGCGCCGCTCCAAATCAACCATCACATCCGACTGACGAGTGAGCAGAACCCGTGCGGTTGGGGCGCGCGCTTGCAGTTCTTGAGCAACGCGTCGCGATAGGTCCAATGCGAGTTCCGATTCTTTGAGCCCCGCGTATCGCGTTCCGAAATCATCACCACCGTGGCCCGGGTCGAGAACGATCACCGGTCCGCTCGCATCGCGCGCTCGGGGTGTGTCGCTCGAGAGCTGGGTATCGACGATCAACCGGAACGGATCGGGAAGGTGGAATATGCGATACTGCGCCTCCAACGGCAGCTCAAAGTGGATTTGACCTGCGCCCTGCCCATCGGCAATCGTTACGAGCCGAAGCCCCCCCGTATCCACCACGTAGCGACGCTTGATGCCCGGCGACAGCGTGAGACCCGAAACTTCGAGCGGAACCCGGTAGGCGCGCCCGCCGCGCTCGAGCGGAAGTTTGCGGAACCTCGTCGGGCGATCAAACGACAAAATCGTGCGAACGCTTCGGCTGGATGTCCGATCCGCCCCGAACATTTGAACCCGATTCAGTTGGTGGGCACCGGAACGCCAGCCACCCTTCGAATCGGCAAACGAATCGCGAAACCCCGGTTCGAGCGCCAGGGCGCTGAGTCCTCGATCGAGACGACGCGCGCGAGCCAAGCACGCAGCGTGTGATTTCGCGTGAAACCGCTCCAGCGCGCCACGCGCCACGCGGCGCGCGCCTGACAAATCTTCGGCTTCGCGCGCAAGCAACTCCGCGAGCTCCACCGCCGCCTCGCACGCGCCCGGCGTGCTCGACACTCGGCTCGCCTGCTCGAGGAGCATCCGCGCCCGCTCAATGCCTGCCCCCGCGCTGTCACCACGCAGCCATTTGGCTTTCCACAACCGAGCTGCAGCTCTTCGCAGAGCAACCCCCTCGGGCTCGCGGACGCTGTGTTGCGACGCGCGCTGCGACAGCTCGGCGGCGCGGCGTGCGATTTCCTCGGGAGCCAGGTTCGTCAGCTCGGCGCTCGAAATCATGTCGACCGTCGCTCCTCCCTTATCGGAGCGTTCACATGCACCCACGAAAAGCCCGCTTGCCATGCTGAGCAGCATCACAAGCGCGCGTGGGACGCGCCCCCAGCACGAGCGGGCGTTCGTGGTTGAATCGCGGTGGGTGGGATCGGCTGTGAGAGGCAACGCGCAACGCTCCCAGTTCTGCGAACGCACGGCTTTTCCGAATACATGGCTTTCTACGAATACGCCGCGACGAGATGATGGTGATAGCGTCAAAGTTCGATTATGTCGTTATTTGTGCAGTCTTTCGTCGTGACGAACGAGCATTCGGTCGCTACCTTAAAGTCAAAGGTGTTCCGAATTACACTCAAACAAGCCGCGTGAACTCAGGTAGCCGAAGCAATAGCGAACGATCGTCCGGAGATGACACAGCCTGGAGCGACGGGCGAATCTCCACGGTAGAAGCAGACCGGCTCGCCGATCGCATTCGTCCCTCCTGGGAGTCGGTTCCCCCTCCTCCCGCATCGCCGACCGAGCCCGGCAATGGGACCTCTACCACGCCAACCGGATCTGTCTCCCCCGCAGCCTCGACAAACTCAGCACCACCGCCCGCCTCGGCCGCAGTCGGTTCTGGTTCTGTGGCGAGCCCAGCGTCTGCGGCGAGCTCAAGTTCAATACCCCCTATGGGGGGGGCTTGGCCGTCAGGTCCTTCGCCTTCCGTTGGCCCCTCAGCGCCCTTGCCATCCGTTATCGTCGAACAGGAGGAGCTCGTCCCGGATGACGACCTGGAGCGCGCATTACGGCGCTCGCGTTCGCGAAAGGCCCTCGTCGCGGCCGCGCTTGCAATCGGAGCAACCACCGGAGTCGCCGCGTTGTGGCTTCGTCCATCCCCTGACGCCATCGCGGCAAGCGACGCGACGAGCCTCGACGATTCGAACCGTGCCGCCTCCATTCCCTCTGCGCCGTCGAACACAGCGCCATCGAACACAGCGCCGTCGAACAAGGGGGCAGATGAGGCTCCTGCTGCAGGAGAGCCATCTCACGACCCGCGAACAGGCTCAGCAAACGCGCAACACCCGAAAACCGCTGCACGAACCGCCAGTCCCGCTCAATCCAGAACCGCCTCGTCTGGAACCGCGCAGAAACAACAAAGCAAAACGCCGAACGGACCGTCAAGCGCGCCCACGCTGCGACCCACCGTCCGCGTTCAGCTTCAAACCGCCCCCGCCTCGGCGCGGCTTTCGATCGACGGCAACTTCGTGTCCAACCCATTTGATGTGCGCATTCACCCAGACGGCCGACGACATCGCGTAGAAGCGCGCGCAAACGGATTCGAAACGCGCGCCGTAGTGATGGAGTTTGACCACGACGTGTCGGAGACATTGGAGCTCTCTCCAAAAGAGCGAAAGAAAAAAGTCCGCCGACGCGCGAAGCGGAAGCGACCCCGATCGGTACGAAGCAGAACGGCAAGAACGCGATCGACGAAAACTCGGTCGCGCGGAGCAGGGTTCACCACCGACAACCCGTACTGACGGAACCGTGTCGCCCTCTCGCATCGACCACAGGAACATCGGGTAAACAAATATCCGGCAGCAGAGCCGTGAGGCGGCACGCTTGGGGACATATGTCCCCTTCCCGCACAGACGTTTCCGGCGATCGTCAGAGCGCTCGATACTGAGGCTCAATTTCAGCCAATAAAAACAACAGGTTGGCGCGCGCGCGAAAGCGCTCAGATGGTGCGATTTTTGCTTTCCTTGTTTGAGTGCAGACGAATTGCCCGATTTTGGGGGCTGGAGGGGTCAGACCGACCACAATGAATCGCGCTTCGTTACAGAACCGAAGATTTGCGCTTCCCGGCTTCGCCGTACGCTGGGCGGCACGGGTTTGGGCGGCTCGGGTTTGGGCGACCGTGTGCGTGGCCATCGCGGCCGGGGGATGCGCCGCGAACGCGGGAACTGGGGAGGACCAATTCGACAAAGCGGCAGCAAACGGTGTGGGCGCTAGTGCCTTGACGCGGTTTCGCCTCGCCCATGTCGTCAACGCGCGGCCCTCGCTGCCTCCGGGAACCGCGTGGCAGATGATAGAGCCCGTGGGCGCACGCATGGTTTTGCGCAAGGGGGCGAGGATCGAGAAATTTTGCACCACCGTAGTCAACGCAGGGTCCACGCCGGTGGAAGAGCTGGCGATTCACGCCGGCTTGTATCGCTGGACAGGAAAAGATTGGTCCGACATTAGTGGCGCCGAACGGGGCGGCATATCCTTTCGAAAAAGTAAGAAGGGCATTGGCTCCGCATCGGAGCTTCATTGCGAAACGCCGTTCGAGGTGCAGGTGTCGGGCGTATACCTCTTCGCCGTCATCAACCTCGTGACGCATTGGGCCATCGTCGAATCGCAATTCGAATGCGCCGGAGGTCCTTCTCAGTGCGAGCTGCCTTGCTCGAGCTCGAGCGAATGCGGCGATCCCGAGGCGACCTGCGGACGTGAGCCTGGGATCCAGACCATCGACACCTGCGGCTACCGCGGCAAGGGACCACACTGGCCTGCCGGAACTTGGACCGAGGTCCTTTCTGATTCTGCTGCCCCCGACACCATCGGTGGCAATGGGGTCGGCACTAGTGGCAGCGTGGACGGATGGGCGCGGGACCGGGACGACGACGGTGTAAGTGGCAGTACAGGCGCAAGTGGCAGTACAGGCGCAAGTGGAAGCATCGATTTATGAGTCGCCAAACCAAAGTTACCTACTGCAGCATGTTGCTTGCCACGACGCTTTCCCTCGGGGGCTGCGGGGACGAGGGCAAGCAGAACAAAGACCCCGCCACCGGCGGCACCCAAAACAACGTGCCCACCGGCTTGGTGGTCCGACCGGGGGGAGGGAACCTAGCGCCAGGGGGCAATGTCCATTTGTCTGTAGACGCACAGTACGGAAATCGAGAAACCCGCGCGCTCTCTGCCACCCAAAACGTGACCTGGCGCAACCAAAGCGAACAGTTCGCCATGCTCACGTCGACGGGCAGCAGCGCCAAGCTGGAAGTCAAGCCCGATACCCCGATTGGCACCCAAATCACGGTCGCCGCGGCGGTCGCGACTCTCGGCTTCACCGGCAACGCGGTCTTCACCGTACAAGAGAGGCCGGTAACGCGCGCATTGGACTCGCTCGCTATCTCGCCAAGCACATTCAAACTCGGTGAACCGTGTGCACTTATCGCAACCGCGAACGAGCGCGCCAGCGATTCCGAGGACACGTTCCTGCGCACTGTGACCAGCGAAGCTTCATGGAAGAGTGAGAACCCAGAAATTCTCGCAATGGACGAAGCGTCTCCCGGCGCCTGCGAAGCGAAACAAGCGGGCTCGACCACCGTCACCGCGACGTATCGCGGAACCTCGGCGAAGCGCACCGTCACCATCACCGAGCCGACCCCAACCGCGCCACCGCCGCCGGCCCAGACCCCAGACCCGCCGCCACCTCCCTCAACTTCGAACGAGACTCCCTCATCGCCGGCCGACGATCCGCCACCCAAAAAATGTGAGTTCAAAGACCCGAACATCGCGATGCATTGGGCGCACCGGGAAATCTCTGGCCTGTGCGCCGCAAGCGTCATGTCCGGGTTCGACGACAACACGTTTCGCCCCGACGAAGTTATGTCGCGTCGTCTTTTTGCGGTAGTTCTCGTGAGCGCGTTCGAACGGCGGCGCACGCCAGCCAAAGTCAGCGCGATCACCGCCACGGATGTTCCGCTCGACCATTGGACGACGCCCTACATCGCTCGAGCGCTCCAGCAAGGTTGGATGACCACGGTAACGAATACCAAAACGCAGACTATCGAGTTTTTCCCGGGCTCAGGCGTGACCGCCGAAGACGCAGTGCGAGCTATCGCCACCGCGGCGAACCCGCCTCCCGGTTCGATCGCAGATCTCGCGATGATATTCCCCGCAAACGCGCATAGGATCCCGCCTTCGCGAGCCCGGAACGTGGCGCGCCTGGCCGCCCTCGGCACATTCAAAAATTATTGGGCTCGAAGGTTCCCTCGATTGGACTGGCCGAATGGGAAACGCATTCCCGTGCACGCGTTTGATGTTCACAACGCAAGCGGGCTTACCCGGGCGGAAGTTGCGTCTTGGATCTACTACAGCTTGGTTGGGCTCGAAGCGCTGAAGGGCGCATCGCGCTAAGGCGCGATTTCATCATGGCCATGGCTCTTTTTGACCACAGCGCGGCCTTGGCTTAGAACCGCCGCGATGGGTGACCCAACGCTAACGTATCGAAGTTCGGGGGTGAATATTGATGCTGCGGACGAGCTGGTCGAGCGCATCAAGCCAATCGCGAGCAAAACGCATTCGCCCCAGGTCATTTCGGGGCTCGGAGGTTTCGCGGGGCTCTTCGCCATGGACCGGTCAATCGACGAACCGGTGCTCGTCTCAGGCACCGATGGCGTAGGAACCAAGCTTAAGCTTGCGTTCGAACTCGATCGGCATCATTCGATCGGTATCGATCTCGTGGCGATGTGCGTCAACGATGTGCTCACCGTGGGCGCCAAACCTCTATTCTTCTTGGACTACTTCGCCACCAGCCACCTCGATGTCGACCGAGCCGAGCAAGTCATTGCGGGCATCGCCGAAGGGTGTCAACAGGCAGGATGCGCCCTGCTGGGAGGAGAAACCGCGGAGCTTCCAGGTTTCTACGCCGCGAACGAATACGACCTCGCAGGATTCGCAGTCGGGGTGGTGAGCCGGAAACGAATGCTGTCGGCGAGCCAGGTACAGGAAGGCGACGTGGTTTTGGGCGTCGCCTCGAGTGGCCTGCACTCCAATGGGTTTTCTCTCGCCCGAAAAGCGCTCCTCGAAACACAGGGACTTTCGCTCCACGACACGCCAGTCGGACTTGAACAAACGCTCGGAGAATGTTTGCTCACGCCGACTCGAATCTACGCGCGGGCGGCCCAAGCGGCGCTCGTCGACGACAACGTTCATGCGTTTTGCCACATCACGGGCGGAGGCTTGACGGAAAACTTGCCGCGGGTGCTTCCCCGCGGCTTGGGAGTATCGCTTGACGCGCAGCGCTGGCCCATGCCGCCAGTGTTTTCGCTCTTGTCCGAATCAGGCGTTCCGCCCGATGAGATGCTTCGGACGTTCAATCTAGGCATCGGCTTTATCGTCGTTTGTGCGCCAGACGCCGCGGATCGCATCGTCGCTTCGATCAACGAAACCGGCGAGCAAGCGTGGACCATCGGCCGCGTGCGCGAGGAACCTCAAGCATCTCCGTCGCAGCGCGTGCTTGTGCACGGCTTGCCGTGGTAGGCGGATTGCCATGGTAGATATCGCCGTATTGGTCTCTGGAACGGGCACCAATCTCAAAAAAATCATCGAGCGAATCGATGCCGGCCAATGCGCGGCCCGCGTAGTGGGCGTCGTTTCCGACCGAAAAGCGGCTGCGCTCGACTTTGCGCAAGAGCGCTCCATTCCGACGGTCACCGTTCCGCTCACCAAACGCGATGACCGAACGCGCTGGAACGAGCAGCTCGCCACCGTGGTGGCGGAATATCGCCCCGAAGTGGTTGTCTTGGCAGGCTTCATGCGGGTTTTGGGCGTTCCCTTTCTCAACCGATTTCCTGGACGCGTCATCAATGTACACCCATCGCTCTTGCCTGCGTTCCCGGGCAAAGACGCTCCCGCTCAGGCCATCGAAGCAGGCGTGCGCATCAGCGGCTGCACCGTGCACCAGGTCGATGAAGGAGTGGACACCGGCGCCATCCTCGCGCAAGCCGCGCTGAGCGTGCGCAAAGGGGAAACTTCCCTCGAGCTTCACGCGCGCATTCAGCAACTCGAGCACGACCTGCTCCCGCGGGTCATCGACTGGGTCGGAAGAAACGAACTCGACCTCGGCGACCCTCGTTCGGGGGGCTGGCACGAAACCGACCACGTGCTCAACTATCGCCCTAACTACCGCCTCAACCACCGTCTCAACCACCGCGGTTGATGTTGCTCTTGCTGGTGTCGCGTAGAAGATGACTCCCGGATCACCGCAGCGCTTTTACGACGTCGTTCTTTTGGGCACCCAGCTCGGCGCCCTCCTCACGGGCGCTCTGCTCGCGAAACGCGGCTTTCGGGTTCTTCTCATCGGCCAAGACGATCTTCCGGCGACCTACGAGCTCGACGGAATGCAGCTGCCCCGCCAGCCCTTCACCTTCCTCGCCGAACACAGCCCGGTCACCACCAAGATCATGTCAGAACTCGCGCTTTATCAAACGGTGCGACGTCGCGCACAGATGAACGACCCGGCGCTGCAGGTCTCGCTCGCCAAACACCGATTCGAAGCGCCTCGAGATGAACAATACTTCGACCGTGAGATCGCTCGGGAGTTTCCCGAAGTGAAGCGACCGGTCGAGGATTTCCACGAACATATTGGGCGAATTTCCAAAGACTTGGATCGTCTGGTCAAACGCGACCTCGTATGGCCCCCGGAAACATTTTTCGAGCGTCGAGAGTTTTCTCGCGGCGCGTCCGGCTTGCCCTTCGGACGAAACGGAAACGCCTTCGATCCTCTGAGCGAATTTCCCGAATCGCATGCCTTCCGAACTGCCGTCGACGCCCCCGTCCGCTTCGCGAGCGGCCTCGATCCCGATCAGCTTTCCAAAGTAGGCGCCGCGCGGCTCTACGCGGCGTGGCGCCGCAGTGCCTTTCATCTAGAAGGAGGCGAAGCGGAGCTCACCGACTTGGTGCTCGAGCGGCTGCGCACATACAGCGGAGAGATTCAGCCGCGCACCCGCGCCGACCGTATCCTTACACGACACGGCACAGCGGTCGGTATTCGGCTCGCCGGCTCCGGAGAAACCATCGGCTGCGCGTTTGTCATCGCCAACTGCACGGTGGCCAAGCTTCGCCGCTTGGTGCAGGACGCGGCGGGGTTCGGAGAGCTTTTTGAACGCTTTGGCGAACCGCAAGCGCGGTGGTTTCGCTATACCCTCAACGCAGTGGTCGACGCCGAGGGCGTGCCCGAAGGCATGAAAAGCGATGTCTTCGTGGTGCACGAACAACCCAGCGCGCAACGGATGACCCATGTACGTCTTTACCCCAAGGACTCCGCGGGTCGTCGCCTGCTTTGCGTCCAGGCGCTGCTCCCTCGCCGCGTCGTCGAAGATGTGAGCGGACAGCTGGCCACCGTGCGGCCTCGGCTGCTGGATTCGCTGCGCGAAGTCATCCCCTTTCTCGACCAGCACCTCCTCTGGGTCGATTCTCCGCACGACGGCAGAGACGCTGAACATGTCCCCAGCGGACAGCTCCATCCTCCCGCCGACCCCTTTTCCCGCGGGCCAACCACCATGCGCGCCATCTTCGGCTACCCCGTGCTCGGCCCCCTCGGGGTCACTGCGATGCCGATTCGCACACCGATTCGACGATTGCTCGTCTGCAACGACCAGGTCGTGCCCGGCCTCGGCATGGAAGGCACCTTTCTCGCCGCATGGTCCGCCGCGCGCATCGTCACGCGATCGGACCGGAGGAAAAAATGGATGCGGCGCGGTCTATGGACCAAGGTTGAGATCTAGCGAAGTTACATCGCAATCGGAGGATCGGTTGGAATGCCGAGGACCTTGGCGCGCACTTCGCCGATGAAGTGAATCGAGCCCGCGACCACGACGAGGCCGGAATCGCCCGCGAGGCTTTGCGCTTTGGCCAAGGCCTCTTCCGGATTCGGAACGACGTGTCCGGCGCGGATGCGACCGAGCTCGCTCGGTGATACTGCGCGATGGGTGTTTGGCGCGGAATAGACTCGAGTGGATACCAGGCTGTCAAACGCAGCCAGCATCTCTTCATGCTGCTTGTCTGCGAGCGCTGCGAAGAGCAATATCGGAGCGCGAACATCGGCGGAGTAATGATCGCGAAGATGCGCAGCCAGCGCACGGCAGCCGTCCGCGTTGTGGGCCGCATCGAACAAAAAATTAGGCGTCCCAGGAACAAACTCGAGCCGCGCGGGCCAACGGGCATCCCGCAGCCCTTGACGAATCGCATCGTCTGAGATGTTGAACCCTTGGTCCGAAAGCACCATCGCGACGGACGCGGCAAGCGCTCCGTTTCGGCGCTGATGGGCGCCGGGCAGGCCCAGCGTGATGCCGTCGACGTTTCGGCCAGCCAACGTAACCGACAAAACAGCAGAGCTCTCATCGAGATGAATATCTTCTCCCAGCACCCGCAGCGGCGCGCCCACCGATCGCGCACGAGCACGAATCCGCTCGAGCGGACCTGTTTGATTCACCCCTACCACGGCGGGGACACCCGGCTTGAGCACCCCCGCTTTCTCTCCCGCGATCTCTTCGAGCGAATCGCCGAGCACCCGTTGATGGTCGAGCCCGATCTGCGTGATCACGCTCACTCTAGGCACGATCACGTTGGTCGCGTCCAGGCGCCCGCCGAGGCCCACCTCGATCACCGCCACATCACACCGCTGCTCCCGGAACATTTCCCACGCCAGCAGCGTGGAGTGTTCAAAAAACGTTAGGGGCAACTCCTCAGCACGCAGCATCGAGAGCCACCGCGCGGCATCCTGCTCTGAGATGGGCGAGCCGTTGATGCGGACTCGTTCCACATAGCGATGAACATGAGGCGAGCTAAACAGGCCGGTTCGGCATCCCGCCGACCGCAATATGGCCTCGACCATCGCGCACACACTGCCCTTCCCGTTCGACCCGGCAACATGCACGCACGGAGTAGCCTCCTGCGGCGCGCCGCGAACCGCCAGCGCGCGACGCATGCGATCCGTCCCAAGACGTACCCCTCTCGACTCAAGACCGTAAAGCCACTCCAGCGCTGCTTTGTAGCGCATCGACCTTTCGCGTGAGCCGTGTGGAATCGTCACTTCATGAACCATCGCGCGTACAGTTTGGCAGACGCTCCGTGAACAACAGCCACACCTCGAAAAACAGACAGCACTTCGTCATCTCGAATCCAGATCGCGTGCATCCTGGCGGGGAACTGTGTTGTCTGGAGGGTTTGGTGCAAACCCTCCTCCACGCGGGTACGACCCGCGCGGGACCCCCTCCCAACTCCGGCCGCTCACGCGGCCGCCCCATCGCTGCGCGACGGGGCCCCGTCTCGTCGTGCTTCAACGTAACCAGGTCGCGTGTTTCCTGGCGGGGGAGTTTGGGTGAATCGTTCGGGATCGTATCCCGAACGAGAGGGTCTGGGTGCCAGACCCTCAAGAAACAGAGGACTCTAGATGACCGAGCAGTCGGGCGATATTGGCGCGCATTTCACCTCGCTCCGAGATCATGTCGATCATGCCGTGCTTCAGCAGAAACTCGGAGCGCTGAAATCCCTCCGGAAGCTTCTGTCGGATCGTTTGTTCGATGACCCGGGGCCCGGCAAAACCAATGAGCGCGCCTGGTTCCGCGATGTTGATATCGCCGAGAAACGCAAAACTCGCGGCCACGCCCCCCGTGGTGGGGTTGAGCAACACGCTCACGAACGGCACCCGCGCGTCTCGCAGGCGGGTCAGCGCAGAGACGGTTTTTGCCATCTGCATAAGGGATAGCGCCCCCTCCTGCATGCGCGCTCCTCCCGAAGCGGAGAGCAAAATCACTGGCTGCCGATCCGCAGCCCCCCGCTCGAGCATGCGGGTGATCTTCTCGCCCACCACCGAGCCCATGGAGCCGCCCATGAACCGAAACATGAACACGCCGAACTGCACCGGCCGCCCAAGAATCGTGCCCGCGCCCGACATAAATGCGTCGTTCACTCCGGTCTTGCGCTGCGCGCTGTGCACGCGTTCCGTGTACGGCTTGGAATCATGAAACCCGAGCGGATCGGAGGCGCGAAGCTGCGTGTCAAGCTCGACCCATGAGCCCACATCGAGCAGCAGTTCGATCCAGGCCTCCCCGCTGAGGCGGTAGTGGTACCCGCACCGAGGGCAAACCTCGAGATTGCTGGTGAACTCCTCTGCACGAAGGGTCGCCGCGCAGCCGTCGCACTTTCGGAAAATACCCCGCCCAAGGGTCTTCTTGCTGGAGCCGTCAGCCTTTGTTTTCGCGAACCAGGCCATGCGGCGGGGGCTTAGCACGACATACGATCGCCGCCAGGTGTCGGCCGGTACATCCCCCATCTCGACGATAAGAAAAAAACCGTTCGGCGTCCTCAAACGTGTCGCCGCCGACGTCGTCGACGTGCTCGGAACGGATGCCTCGACCGAGCAGCTGGGCGCGCGCCACCGCAGCCAAGTCCGCGAATCGCGCGTCGCCTTTTTGGATGATCACGCGCGTTTGGGGCGCGGCGGCGGCAATTTGCGCCGCAACGTCTTCCCCCACTTCAAAATGATCGCATCGAATATGCGGGCCGATCGCCGTAAGAAGATCGTTTGCGCTCGCGCCCATGCGTTCCATCTCGTCCAGCGCCCGACCCACGATGCCCGCGACCGCACCGCGCCACCCCACGTGCACCGCCGCCACCATTCCAGAACGCGGGTCAGCTATAAGCAATGGCAGACAATCGGCCACGCGCACGCCGACGGCAACTCCTCCCGCGCGGGTGGTGAGTGCGTCGGCCTCCTCCCCGCGAAGGTCTCCGGCCCGTTCTCGGTCGCGGTCGCAAATCTCTCGCACGGTCGCCGCGTGCACCTGGCTTACTTCGAAAAGCAAGCGGGGAGGCACCCCCAGCGCCTCACAAAACCGCCGTCGATTCGTCGCCACCAAGTCTGGACGGTCGCCAACCGCTGCGCCCAGGTTCAGAGAATCGTACGGCGGTGGGCTGACCCCACCTCGTCGCGGCGAGAATCCATGTTCGAATCCATGTCGGCGCAATAGCGATGACCGCAGCATGTCCATCCGCCGCATCCGTAGCACAGCCTGTTGCGTTCGCAGAACGCACACGCTACGACGCGTCGCCTGCCGGCATAGTTTTTCAGTCGTATGTGTTCACCCCCCTCTCGAGTCTCACCAGGAACGGTTTTGTGCAAAGTAGCGACAGCTCGATCCGCTTGAGCGAAGCGATTCTTACGGTAGGGGTGAAGATTGGTGGACGGAGTTCACCAATCGAGGGGGTCTCGGAAGACCCCCTGAACAGTTACGTTCAGTCGACCCGGCCAAGGAAGTGAATCCGATGGGACATACATTCCCCTCCGCTGAGTGGACGACGGCGTTCCAAGACGCGATCAACGCGAACGATGCGTACCGAACCGCGGGCGCGGGATGGACGCAAGGCGCGGTCGCCCTGGCGGTGCATCCGGAGCCGGAACTCGGGCTTTCGAGCCAAGCGTGCATGATTCTCGACGTGCATAGCGGGACCTGCCGCAACGCGACGTTTCACGCGAGCGGAACCGACTTGAGCGACGTTCCGTTCGTCATCGTCGCGTCGTACCAGCGATGGAAAGAAGTCATCGACGGGTCGCTAGACCCCATCAAAGGGATGATGGAAGGCAAATTGAAGCTCACGCAGGGAAATCTGCCCGCGATCATTCGATTTGTAGAAGCATCTCGGGAACTCGTGCGCAGCGCGGCCAATGTGCCTACAGACTTTCTTGAGCCTAGGTTTCAGAGTTGATGAGGTTTCTCGGTTCATGAGGTTTCAGAGTTGATGAGGTTTCAGAGTTGATGAGGTTTCTGCATCAATGAATGAATGCGTTCGGCTCGCGCCCGGCGCAGACGAAAACGCGTTTGCGCAGCTCATGGCGCAGCTCGTCCGCGACAGCGTGAAGGAGCACGCAGATCGGCGCGCGCTCCTCGAGCGCATGTTCGGCCGGGTCGCGCTCACCGTGAGCGACCTCAATGTGCGCGTAACGCTGGTCTTCGACGGTTCTACGCTTACGGTGCACGACGATCTGGCGGGCATCCCGGACGTCAGCATCATCGCGCCGAGCGAGTACATCACCAAGATGTCGCTCGTCGAACTCCGGCGACCGAAGGGAACGCTCCAGCGCTTCCCTCTGCTCCGGCGCGCGGTATTTCCAGACCATCGGGGGACCATCGTGCAAGAAATCTGGCAAGCAACCCGCCGCGGCGACGTAGAAGTGGTTGGGCTGTGGACGAATCTGCCCTTACTCGGGCGCCTCGTCTGGCTGATCTCCGCGCTCGAACCGGCTTGACATCGAGGAGGCGGCGACTACCTATACCGCCGAACTCGCCGAAACGCGGATGTGGCGGAATTGGCAGACGCGCTGGACTAAGGATCCAGTGGGGTAAAACCCGTGGAGGTTCGACTCCTCTCGTCCGCACTGTCGGGGGTTCTTGAGCTCTTTCGCGCATGTTCTTGACGAGCAGCCCCAATGCATGCCCTGATCGTGGTGCATGCCCGACGGAAAGGGGAGGTTCGCATGTTTAAGGAAGTGCTTCAGGAAGTCGTCGACGGAACGCAAGGGGGAGTGGCCGGCTTGCTGATGGGCTTCGACGGAATCGCGGTCGAGCAGTATTTGCGCGATGGGACCGAAAGCGACGTCGAATCGGTGGGGATCGAGTACGGCGCGATCCTCAAGGACATTCGGCGGGCCGCGGAGATGCTCCAAGTTGGCGAAACCCAAGAGGTCGCCGTCCGAGCCGAGCGTATGACAACGCTGATTCGCCCGGTCAATGACCAATTTTTCGTCGCTATCACGTTAGCGCCGACGGGAAACTTGGGAAAAGCGCGGTTTCTGCTCCGGACCCGGGAAGCACAGTTCCGGTCGGGGCTCGAATAGCCGCCGGGCTTCACGGTGACCTCTCGTCCGCTCTCGGTGCTCGTGCTGCACGGACCCAATTTGAACTTGTTGGGCACCCGTGAGCCCGATGTGTACGGGTCAGAAACGCTGGCCCACATCAACGATGGACTCGTCGAACTCGGGCGCGAACTCGGCGCCTCCGTGAACACCGAACAATCGAATCACGAGGGGCAACTCATCGATTGGCTGCATGATACCGAAGAGACAGCGGACGGTATCGTCTTCAATCCCGGCGCGTACACGCATACTTCGATCGCGCTCCGAGATGCTCTGGCGGCCATCAGCGCCCCCTGCGTCGAGGTTCACCTCACTCAAATTCACGGTCGAGAGGGTTTTCGCCACCGCTCGATCACCGCTGAGTGCTGCATCGGCATGGTGAGTGGCTTTGGTTCGCGTAGCTATGCGCTTGGCTTGCGCGCGCTGATCGACTATCTCACTTCTCCGGCAGAGTAGGCTGGCAGAGTAAGCTGGCGAAGTAAGCCCGCGCAGCGAGGACTCGTACATGAAGCTCGAAGTCGACCAAATCAAAGAAATCATGCAGGCGATGCGCGAATTTGAGCTCGATGAGCTCGAAATCACGCGCGGCGACGACAAAATGAAACTCCGGCGCCATCAACCGCCGAGCCCTCCGCAAGTGGTGACAGCACCCATGGTGGCTCCGGCGATGCCGACCGCAGCTATGACCAGCGCGTTGCCGGCCGGGACCACGGTGCCGGCATCGGCGCCCGCGGCATCCGCTCCGCAGCCCGCCGGCGCCGATGGTGCAACGGCCGAAGATGAACCCGGCACGACCTGGGTCACCTCCCCCTTCGTAGGCACGTTCTTCCGCTCGCCTTCGCCAGAGGCACCGCCGTTCGTGCGCATCGGCGACGACATCATCCAGGGCAAAACGCTGTGCATCGTGGAAGCGATGAAGCTGATGAACGAAATCGAAGCCGAAGTCGGCGGCGTCGTTGTCGAAATCGCGGTCGAGAACGGGAACACCGTCGAATACGGCGACCGCCTCTTCAAAATCAAAACCTCGTGAACTTGAAAGCCAGGCCGAACCTCGATGTTTAAAAAAGTACTGGTGGCGAATCGGGGCGAGATCGCGCTCCGTATTTTTCGAACGTGCCACGAAATGGGAATTAAGACCGTCGCGGTGCACAGCGACGTCGACGCCGACGCGTTGCATACGCGCCTCGCTGACGAGGCGGTGTGCATCGGGCCCGGTCCCGCCCCAGAAAGCTACCTAAATGTGCCCGCCATCATCGCCGCCGCGGAAATTACGGGGGCAGACGCGGTGCACCCGGGCTACGGCTTTCTTTCCGAAAACGCTGAGTTCGCCGAAATCACGGCTGCCTGCGGCCTGACCTTCATCGGCCCCACTCCGGAGAATATGGGCCAGTGGGGCGACAAGATCATGGCCCGCCAGCTCGCCAAGCGGCTCGGGTTGCCGCTGAACGAAGGCAGCGAAGTGTTGAATGACGCCGAACACGCGGCGTTTGAAGCGGATAAAATCGGATTCCCGGTCATGCTCAAGGCGTCGGCAGGAGGCGGCGGGCGCGGAATGAAAATCATCCGCAACGCGGAGCAAATGAAAGACGCGTTCCCGCAAGCCCAACAAGAAGCGATCATCGGTTTCAAGAACGGCGACCTCTACTGCGAGCGCTACATCGAACAACCTCGCCACATCGAGTTTCAGGTGCTGTGCGACGGCAAAGGTGGCGTCTGGGTGCTCGGCGAACGTGAATGTTCCATTCAGCGTCGACATCAGAAGCTTGTCGAAGAAGCGCCGAGCGTCGTGGTGTCAGATGAGCTGCGAGCGAAGATGGAAACCGTCATCGCATCCGCGATGCGCGAGAGCAGCTACGTATCCGCGGGCACGCTGGAGTTCTTGATGGACGAACGGGGCAACTTGTCGTTCATGGAGATGAACACGCGCATCCAAGTAGAGCACCCCGTCACCGAGCTGGTCGCCGGCATCGACCTGATCGCCGAACAAATCCGCATCGCTGCAGGAGAGCCAGTCACGCTTCCCAAAGAGCCGTTTAAGCCCAAGGGGTGGGCCATCGAATGCCGCGTCAACGCGGAGGACCCGGAAACGTTCGCGCCATGGCCCGGCTTGATTCAAGAATACCATCCCGCGGGAGGAACCGGGGTACGTGTAGACAGCGGGGTCTATGCAGGTTTTCGCGTCCCTCCTCACTACGACTCATTGCTCGCCAAGGTCATCGGGTACGGCCGAACACGCGCGGAAGCCGTAGGACGCATTCGGCGGGCCATCGACGAAACCATTTTGACGGGCATCCGCACCAATGTATCGCTCCATCAGCGCATCTTGGCGCACGAGGATTTCGCAAACGGCAACCTGTCCACGAGGTTCCTCGAAAACTTGTAAACAAGCTGTAATTGGGACCCGTAGTTGACCGCGCGACGGGTGGGCAGATACTATTCGAGGTCGGAGAATACGACCCGATTTCGAGCAAATTGCGGCTACTTGGACCTCTCGGAATGCTTCTTATGACGCACGTGGTCGGGAGCCTCGACACGATCCGGTGAGAGTGGACCGCACGAAAGTCCTAGAAACGGCTCAGAAACACCTCGCGCGGTCAAACTATGACCGTGCGATCGCGGAGTATCGTAAGCTCGTGCAAGAAGATCCGCGCGATGTGCGGACCTGGCTCAAAATCGGCGACATTTATACGCGCAAAGGCGAAACCGGGCCCGCCTGCGATACGTATCTGCGCGTCGCCGGGCACTACGCGGACCAGGGTTTCTTTCTCAAAGCCGTCGCCGTATACAAGCGCATTCTCCAGCTCGACCCAAGTCGACTGGAGGTCTCCATACGCCTCGCGGAAATGTACGAGCAGCTCCAGCTGTCGAGCGATGCGCTGGAAACGTATGAACAGGTCGCCGCCGCGCACGGCCGAAACGGAAACGTCGACGCCGCGCTCCAAGTGCTGGCGAAGATGGCTGACCTGGACGAAGACAACATTCCGGTGCGCATCAAGTACGCCGAAGCGCTTTCAAAAGCGGGAAAGACCTCGGCCGCAGCAGATGAATTTGAGCGCGGAGCAAACTTGCTCCGCGAGCAGGGGCGAATCGACGACTACATGAAGGTCGCGGAGCGCCTGCTGTACCACCGCAGCGAGAACACCCCCCTCGCGCGTGAGCTGGCGAAACTCTATATCGAACGAAACGACCCCAAACGCGCGCTCAGCAAACTGCAGCTGTGCTTTAAGTCCAATCCGCGAGATGTAGACACCCTCGAACTCCTCGCCGAGGCGTTTCAGCTGCTTGGTCAGACCCCGAAGACAATTAGCGTGTATCGGGAGGTCGCGCGTATTCACGAAGAGGTCGCGCGCACAGAAGACCAAGTTCGAATCTACTCGAAGATTCTCGAGCTCGACCCGGCAGACAAAGAAGCGCTGGATTTTCTCCAGCGCCATGGGGCCGCCGCTCGATTGGAACAAGCTCCCGAACCGATCCACGAGGAATCCCAGGACCTTATCATCATCGACGCCGAACCCGGCGAGTTCGAAGACGTAGACGAAGAACCCCAGCTGGAAATCGTGGAGGACGACGACCTCGTCTTGCTCGACGAAGACGATTCGGAGGTTCATCCCTCCCCGGTCCGCGCCCCTGCCGAAGAAAGCCCCGGAGCCGACCGATTCGTGGCGCTCGGACGACAGTATGCGGACGATCACCGACCCATACCGCCGCAGCCTGTCGAAACCGAAGTGGCTCAATCCCCACCTCGACTGGCCCAGCCCCCAGCGGCCCAGCCTTCGGCAGCTCAACCTTCGGCGGCTCAGCCTCCAGTGCCCGAGCCTGACGTACCTTCGGCAGAACAGTCCGACAACCGGCGACCGAGCGCGCGACCCAGTGAGCCGCCCAAGGAGGCTCAGATCGCGCGGCTGCTCAACGAATGCGACGTGTTCAAGCGCTACGGGCTCATGAACAAAGTCGTCGACCATCTGGAACGCATTCTCGAGCTCGATCCTGACCATATTCCAGCACGCGAACGGCTTAAAGACGCGTACATCGAACTTGGCCAGCCGGAGGACGCGGTTCGACAGCTCCGCGCGCTTGCCGAACTTTTTCGGGCATCTCGCCCTACCCTCTTCGATCTCTACGTCCGGCAAGCGCACGAACTCGAATCGGACGAGATCGAATCGGGCGAGTTCGAGTCGGACGAATTGGGGCCTGACGAGATCGAATTGACCGCGCGAGAGGCGGTGAGCGAATCCGCCATTCCTTCTCTTCATCCTCTAGACGACGAAGACGAGGTGATGTTCGTCGATGGCGACGAAGATACGGAGGGCGACGAGGACATTCTGTTTATCGCTTCCGAACCTCCAGAAGAAACGTCGGCAACGGAAGAACAAATCGCCTCTACCGACGAGCTGCAGTTCGCTGGCGAGCCGGAAGTCGAAATCGAAACGGAAGCACTCGATGCCTCAGACGATGGTCTCGCTCCGTTCAGCCCGGAAGAGTTCGACGCTGCGCCTCTGTCCGGCATGCCAGCCGAAGATGAGGCACAGGAACGCGTCGCCGCGCCGGCCGGAGATGTCGAGGAGTCGCTTGAGGAGGCTGAGTTTTTTATTGCGCAAGGCTTGTGGGAAGCCGCGCGCTCGACTCTCGAAGATGCACTCGAAGCACACCCGGGGCACCCATTGCTGACCGAGCAGCTCGAAGAAGTACACGCCGCGAGCCAAGAGTCCACCGAGACGAGCCCAGCGGAAGAAGAAGACGAAAGCTTCGCGCTTGCGGAAAAGCTCGCCGAGGCCCTCGGGCCCGAGACTCTGGACGACACCGCAAGCGACATGCTGGACGTGGAAAGCGTCTTCGCGCAGTTCAAGAAGGGAATCGAAGAGCAGATCGACGCGGGAGACAGCGACACGCATTTCGACCTGGGAATCGCCTACAAGGAAATGGGCTTGATCGACGACGCGGTCCGTGAATTCGAGCTATCTATGTCGCGCGCGGATCGCGAGTGCATGGCGCATACCATGATCGGCATGTGTTATATCGAGCAAAACAAAGTCCCGGAAGGCATCAGTCATTTCAAGAAAGGGCTTTACGCGGAATCAAAAACCGACCGCGAAGAGCTCGGCCTCTATTTCGAGCTCGGCCAAGCCTACGAAATGCTCCGAGATCCCGAAGAAGCGCTCTACTATTACCAAAAGGTGCAAAAAAGAGACGCGAACTTCCGCAACATTCAACACAAGTTGCAATCGTTGATGGAAGCCGGCGGAAGCTTAGGGCGAGCCGGGAATCCGGAAATCAAAGACGTCGACCAAGCGTTCGACGATCTCTTCCGCGACGACGGCTAGCGACCAACAGCTCTAAAAGCTTCGCCCATATTGCAACCCGTGATAGCGTCTTGCAGCTGCATATTTGCGTCAGGCGGGGGGGCTATGCTGCGGTTCGGTCGATTTCGTGAAGGGCGCGTGGCGACAGCCGCGTTGGGCATCGCTGCGTCGGGTATCGTCGCGTCGGGCTCCATTGGGTGCGGGGATGACGATGCCTCGGGATCTCGCGACGGCGGCGTTGACGGCGGCGCTGTAGCGGATGCAGGGGATATCCGAGATGCTTCGACCGACGCCGGGTCACCGGTTGACCTAAACGTCGCGCTGCAGACGAACGGGCTGGTATTCCGAACGCTTTTTTCGGTGACGGGTTCGGCGGATGGGCTTGACGGATCGGGGGTGGCGAGCACAGAGCCGCCCCAAAGCGCAATCTACACCTCACCAAATCGCGGCCCTGCGGAAGTGCCGGGAGGAAACGAAGTCGTCGCGCGCGCCGACGATCTCGGCCTCGCGTCGACAGACGATTTGGATGCGCTGTCCACGCTTCACCAACCGAACAGCTTTTCGCCCTACTACTTTTCGGTGTTGGATGTCCCAGCCCAAGACGAAGGGTTGCCAGGAACCGGTGTCCGCGAGGAATCTGACGAAGGCGAAGACCCCGGAGACATCTTTCAATCGGCCGGTTTCGGCGTCAAGAGCGCTCCCGGACGAAATCATGTCTACACCGACGAAGTTCGCATCGGCCTTCAGCCCGCGACCACTGGAGGCACGCCTCTCGACAATCTCAACGCGCTCGATTTCGCGGGTGATGTATCGGTTGCCCGGGTGTTCTTCTCCGTTGCGCGAGGGGCGCAGGGTGCGCCCGGCAGCGCAGTGGCCGGCGTCGACGAGGATCAACGGCCGTGCACGCTATTTGAATCCATGCTCGATGGAAGCAATCGCGTGGTGTTCACGTGCGACGAGCTGGGCCTCGTGCCCGGTGACGATATCGACGGCGTAGTCGTCCGGGGGCAAACGGAAGCGGGCGTGGTGCTGTTTAGCGTGGATGACTCGTCGAGCGGCAAAGTTGGTTCCGCGGTACTCGGAGAACAAAGCGGAGAGGCGCATGAAGCGGACGTGTTCCGCTCCATCGGGGACGGGACCAACACCCTGCAGCTCGAGGAAGTCGCCCTGGGGCTCCAGGATCAAACCGTTCAAGACGAAGTCGATGCGCTCGCGATCTTGGATCTAACGCCGCTCGGCTACTTCACGATTTTGCCGCCGCCGCGAAGGGAACCGCCACCCTATGGCGACCCTCCGCCAGGCTCCGACCCGGGGGATCGCGAGTCACTCCTGCCGCTTTGGAAAGCGGCGCTGCTTACGACCCGACCGGAGGTCATCAGCTATTCACCCACCGAAACGGTGACCCATCCGTGCGGGCACACCGACTCACCATGCCCAAACTTCAGCGTCGACACCGCAACCGTTCCGTCAGCGCCGCTCCGGCCCACCGGAACCATCGGCCTCGTCACCCCCATCGGCTGTGAAACACTCTTGGGCCTCTGCGGACCAAACGGTGTGCTTTCAAACCCTCACGCGGAGCAGATCGACGGCGTGCAAGTTTCAGAATATGCGCACTACCAGGTCGATTACTGCGAGGCTGGCGGAGAGCCGCAAGTCTTTGTCACGGTCAATATCACCGAGGCCCCGCGAACCGCTCAGCCCACCACCAAATTCGAAACGACAACCTGTTTACGCGCGCGAAGCGGCTTCTACAATGCAGCGGCCTCCGGATTTGCCTTCGATCTCGCGAATGGCTGTTCGACGCTGGTCAACACCATCCAACCCAACACCGACGACGACGATGATTTCTACGGCGTCGAAATCACCAGCGGCGGGGGCGGAGGAAACCCAACCAGCTTCAATCGCATTCAGGCTCCCGCATGCAGCGTGAGCGCGGGCAACTACCTGATCAGCATCGTCGGCGCTCGCGGATTGCGGGATCAATCACCTGCCGAGCGGATCGATCCCGTCGACCTCGATCAGGCAGTCGAATACACGATCACCTCGTTTGTCGCCCCCGTTTCCGACCCCTTCGGCGTCGACACCGGCGTCTACGAGCTCGCGTCGGCGCCCAAAATCGACGGCGCCGAGCGGCGATTCTACCAAACTACGCTGGCGTGCGACGCGCCGAACTACGCATGCGACGATATTCCCGATACGCTCCTCGACGATGACGACTTTTGAGGACAAGAACGACTGAGAACCAATCCGCCTCGAGCGACCAGCGAATCGAAACCGCACTCTTCGCTCCGGTCGACATCGCTTCACTGGTCGTTTTTCGCGTCTCGTTCGGCTTCCTTCTCGCTCAGAGCGCGTGGACACATCTGAAAGACGGTCGAGTTTATACACTGTTCGTCGAGCCCACCGTTCACTTTCACTACTTCGGTTTCAGCTGGATCAAGCCGCTCTCGCACGCCGGAATGAGCTTGCTCTTCGCTGCAATCGTTGCGCTCGGCATCGCTGTGGCAGTGGGCGCATTCTATCGATGCAGTGCCGCACTGCTGTGCCTCGCTCACGTGTACGTCTTTCTTCTCGACCAAGCCCGTTACCTGAACCACGAGTATCTGATTTGTTTGCTTGCGTTTCTTATGACGTTCATTCCCGCCCACCGCGCGATGTCGCTCGACGCTCGCTGGCGACCGAAGTTGCAGCGCGACGATATTCCTCAATGGGCGCTCGGACTCCTCCGTACGCAAATCGGGTTGGTTTATTTCTTTGCTGGCGTCGCGAAGATCAATCCCGACTGGCTGAGCGGACAACCGCTGACGATGTGGCTACAAAGCCGATCCGGAGTTCCCGTGGTGGGGCCATGGCTCGCGATGCCTTCGGCCGGGCTCGCGTTCAGCTACGCGGGGCTTGTCCTCGACCTGTTCGCAGTGCCGCTGCTCATGATGGGTCGCACGCGCGCGTGGATATTCGCCACGCTGGTGCTGTTTCACGGCATCAACGCCGCGCTCTTTCGCATTGGCGTGTTTCCTTGGCTCATGATCGCAGCAACGACGCTCTTTCTCCCGCCCGGATGGCCGCGTCGCGTGCGTTTGTTCTTTTGCGCTCATACAACGCCGCACGCGGCTAACAACCCCAGCGTCATCGCCCCGCAAACGACGCGGCGCCAGCGGCTATGGATGCTCGCCATCAGTGCGTATGTGACCCTTCAAATCGCGTTGCCGCTTCGTCATTTCTTCTATCCTGGCCCTGTCCACTGGACCGAAGAAGGCCACAAATACGCGTGGCACATGAAACTCAGGCGAAAACGAGGTCGTATCCATTACCGAGTACGCGATCCAGGCTCCGAACGACAGTGGATCGTCAATCCCGGCGCCGAGCTCCATGACTGGCAATTGAGAAAACTCGCGACGCGCCCTGAACTCATTCTGCAACACGCCCATCGCATCGCGAGGCGCTTTTCGGCTCGCGGCGTGGAGGACGTGGAAGTCTACGCCGAAAGCCACGCTTCGCTCAACGGACGACGTCCGCAGCGATTGGTGGCATCAGACGTCGATCTCGCAAAGACTAAGGATTCATTCTCCCCGGCCCCCTGGATCGTCCCCTTCAAACCGGCGCCGCTGCCCTAGGAGGCTGGTGTCAAACGCGGACCGAGGGTCGCGCAGCGCCGGCAGGCCAGTCGTCGCATCCGCGAACCGAGGAAATGCCGAAGCATTTTCGAGCGTGAGGGGATGGCGGCGAATGGCCTTGCCGCGGCACGCAAGCCGACGGGAGCGTTTGACACCAGCCTCCTGGTGCTCAGCCCCATGTGCGTCAACCGACCGCGAGATATTTGCTGCATCGCGCAGTTTGACGGTACACGACACGCGAGGAGGGAACGACATGACACATCGACGAATCGCGACCCTGGGGGCACTGGCCGCTGCACTGGTCTTTGGAATGGGTTGCGGCGACGACGACTCATCCAGCAGCGACGCCGGCACTGGCCCGTCCGATTCCGGAACCACCACCATCGATTCCAGTACAACGACCAACGACTCCGGAACCACCACCAGCGACGCAGGAAGCGGCAGCGACTTCACGGTCCCATCAACCGTTCAAATGGCGATGAGCATCGGAGCACCCAGCCGGAGCGCGGCGCTCTGCCAAAACTTTGTCTTCGGCGGTACGATTGGCTTCTCCCTCCAGCAAAGCGGATTCAGCAGCTGCCCAGGCGGCGCCGCGTACGTTAGCTTCGTACAGCGCACGGATCTGGACACCAACCCCTACCAGGTATTCGCCGGCGAATTTATTCCGAGCGTCGATTCCGCCAGCGACGACTACACCGCTGTCGACATCATGAGCACGACCACTGGCACCCTCACTCAGGGAACCGGAGAAACCGCCGACCAAATCACCGAAATCCCGCCTGCCACCGACGTCACCATCACCACCGGCGAGTTTTCAAACCTCACCTTCCGCTTTCAAGACGACGAAGTCACAGTGACCGCGTTCGAACGCTCAAACTAGAGCAGTGCCCTTTTGGCCTGATCGCGGCTTACCTCCCCTGCTCGGCCAGCCGAAGTACCCGACGTACGTCGGCTGGCCTGCGCTGCCGGGGCGCTCGCGCTCAGAC
>JANQQS010000007.1 GCA_028284955.1 Myxococcota bacterium
CAACCCAACGTAACCAGGTCACGTGTCTCCTGGCGGGGGAGCTTGGGTGAATCGTCGGGGTCGTACCCCGACGAGAGGGTCTGGGTGCCAGACCCTAAAACAACAACGCGGCGGGGCCCCAGCAGCACACCACTTCCGCAACCAGGTCACGTGTCTCCTGGCGGGGGAGCTTGGGTGAATCGTCGGGGTCGTACCCCGACGAGAGGGTCTGGGTGCCAGACCCTCAAAAAACAGACGGCCAGACCCTCAAATAAATTAAGGCGCCGGGATGAACTCTTGTTCGTCGCCGGGAACTTTGGGGAAACGGCCTTCCTGCCAGTCGGTCTTGGCGCGCTCGATGCGTTCGGCTGAGCTCGATACGAAGTTCCACCACATGTGTCGCTTGCCTTCGAGCGGCGCACCTCCGAGGAGCATCACGTGTGCATCTTGCTCTGCGCGAAGCGAGACGTTGTGGCCCGGTGAGAATACGAGCATGCGTGGTCGGTCGACGTGTTCGGTTTCTTTGCCCTCTGATTCGCATCGAACGATTCCGCGCACCAGATATGCGGCGCGGTCGTGGTGATCGGCGGGAAGAGCGATCGAATGTCCGGCGGGAATGCGCGCTTCGGCGTAGAACAACGTGGAGAGCGCACGCACGGGAGACGTCGCGCCATACGCCGAGCCAGCCAGCAAGCGCAGCCGTACACCGTCGAGCTCGAGTTCGGGCAACGTATCGGCGGGATGATGCTCGAACGCAGGTTCGATCTCTTCGTGCGTCTGGGGGAGTGCGACCCATAGCTGAATGCCGTGCAACTCGGAGGCTCGGTTGCGCTCGTCAGGCCCGGTTCGTTCGGAATGAACGATGCCGCGGCCTGCGATCATCCAGTTCACCGCCCCGGGCTGAATCGTTTGGTGCACTCCGGTGCTGTCGCGGTGGTCGATTTCCCCAGAGAAAAGGTAGGTCACGGTGGCGAGATGGATATGCGGGTGGGGTCGAACGTCGATTCCTTTCCCAGGCGCGAATTTCGCAGGGCCCATCTCATCGAAAAACACGAACGGTCCCACCATGCGGCGCGCTCGCGAAGGCAACACTCGACGCACGGAAAACCCTCCAAGATCGCGCTCTTGAGGTTCGATGATGGAGTCAATCTCGGGAGTCGCACACTCGGTGCACACCGGTTCGGAGGCGGGATGGCTGCTCATAGTTTTGGTCCTGGGCGCACTCTGCCGTACCATGAGGAGGTGCGCAAAACGCCTCAGCGGAATTGTCATCGCTCCTTACGCGCGGTTTACCGGAGCCTTTGTTGCCTGATTGTCGCACTAGCTGTGCAATCGGAAGCGCTCGATCGCGAAGCTGCCGCGCAAGCGGCGTCCAAGCCTGAGCCCGGCCCGTACGCGGGCGTCACGCCGGGTCGCGCTCAGAATACGCCTCCCAAGCGTGCGACCGGTGGTCGGGTCAGCTTGTTGACCTGGCCAGGTTTTCAGGCGCACCGCAGCGGCGCGAGTCGCTTTTTCGTTCAAACCTCGGGCTTCGTGGAGACCGCGACGAAACAAGGGTCGAAGCGGTTTGAAGTTTTGCTCAAGAATGTTCGCGTGCAGCTACGCAACAACCGACGACCTCTCGATACTCGGTTTTTCAACACCCCGGTGACGATGGCTCACATCGAGCGGCGGGGTCGCAATCAGGTCGCAGTGGTGTTCGAGCTTCGCGCCGAAGTGACACCTCGCGTTCACCACCGAGAGGAAAACGGTTTTCACTTCGTATTCGTGGAGTTCCCCGCAGGCCAGTTTATTTGAGGAGCGGGCCGAGTTTATCTGAGGATATTGCTCGGCGAACGTTCGATGATTTCGTCCGGCACGAAGAAGTCAGCGACTAGCTGATCGACCCCTTCGTGTTGGTATGAGGAGAAATCGGTCGTTCCCGCTTCGCGCAGGATTTCTTCGTCGATGAAGAAGTTGCCGGTGCACGTTTTCGGATCGCGCGCGAGCACCACGTGCGCGGCGTCGGCCATGATGGTCGGCAAGCGGCTCATCTTGGCCATGGCATCGCCTCCGAGGAGATTGCGCACCGCGGCGGTATCGATGGCGGTGATGGGCCAAAGCGCGTTGATGCCGATGCCGTCTTCACGGAACTCTTCGGCCATCCCCAATACGCAAAGCGACATTCCGTATTTGGCCATCGAGTAGGCCACGTGGCCACGAAACCACTTTGGCGCCATGTCGAGCGGCGGAGAGATGTTGAGTATGTGTGGATGAGACGATTTTTTTAGATACGGCAGCGTTTTCTGTGAGCAGAGAAATGTGCCGCGCGCGTTGACGTCGTTCATCAGGTCGTAGCGCTTCATCGTCGTGCTCAGCGTATCCGTCAGCGAAATGGCGCTAGCGTTGTTGACGCAGATATCGATTCCGCCAAATGTGTCCACCGTTTTCTGCACCGCCGCTTCGACTTGCTCCTCAAAGCGAATGTCGCATACGAGGGCAAGGGCTTTTCCTCCCGCTTCTTCGAGCTCCTTCGCGGCGGTGAACACCGTGCCTGCGAGCTTGGGATGGGGCTTCGCGGTCTTGGCTGCGATGGCGACATTGGCACCGTCTTGCGCAGCGCGTTTGGCGATGGCGAGACCGATGCCGCGGCTCCCGCCCGACATGAATACGGTTTTGCCTTCGAGGGGCTTGGTCATGGGATCTTCGTACCACAAATCGCGGCTCCCCGGGGAGACATCGGGGGAGACATCGGGAGATGCGTTAGCGAAGCGTGAACGTTGTGTTCGCCACCGTCTTTCCGTTGACCTGCAGCTCTATTTTGTGCGGACCGGGATGTAGCGTCCGGATGGTGGTTTGTTTGAGCGAATGCTGTTTGCTCAGGGCCAGCGTCTCGCGCGCGCCAAGGCGCGTGGACGTCCATTTGAAGACTTTGCTTGGGTTCTTTCGCTTGGCCCCGCGTTGTTTCGCGGTTTTTGGTCTTGCGAAGTGGACGATATAGTCGATGATCAAATCCTGTGGTTTGGATGCCGTCGTGCTCAGCTCGGTCCGCAGTTCAATTTTTTCGCCGATGGTTGCGCGCTTCGGCCGCGTGGTGATTGTGGCGGTGAGCTTCTTGGGAGGCGCGCAACCCAAGAGCGACAGCGCGGCTGGATCGCCGGCTTTGACCAACGAGCGAAGCCCGTGTTTGATGACCCAATCGCGGCGCGGATTGCTTTTTTTCTGCCATCGCGTGCAACGCTGGACCACCGCGGCGGGATGCTCCTTTGCAATATCATTCATGTTGTTGGCCACCGAACGGCGTACGTACGGCTCCGGGTCGTCTTTGAGCGCCTCAAGAATGGGCCAGATAGGGCTAGGGTCACGCGCTAGATCATGCAGCTTTTTGCCCCACGGCAGGCGAGGGCGCGTGCCTTCCGAACACCAGCGACGTACGTGGGGGCTTTCATGATCGGTAAGCTCGAGCAGCCGCGCGAACGTTTCTTCGGGGCAGCGCTCGACAAAAGGCCGCACCGCAAACTCTGACGAGAAGCGCTGGGTGAGTTCGATCATCGCGACCATAGATTCATCGAAATGAGCGAGACCGTGGTCTGCGATGTACTGGCCGATCGGCCACTGAAGCCACCCGTCAGTAACCGATTCGCAGTTGGGCAACGCGGGAGGGAGGCTCTGAGTGAGCGTTTGCAGCGCTTCGGGTACGTTCTTTGGGAGCGTCACGGCCAGTGCATTCGAAAACTGGCTGACGCGTCCAGCAAACTCCAGTGAACCCAGTTGTCGGGTAGCCAGCTGGACAAATTTTCGTGAATCAAAGTTTGCCTGCGCACTCGAAATCTGCGCAGCCAGCATCTTCGCCGCGTCTCGATCGAAATAGTCTTTGAACGCTTTTCGTTCGCTCATCAAAAATTCTCCTACTCGCTATGCGTTGGTTGTGGAAGCTCGCGCAAAAAGTGCGCAGGGTCCACCTGAGCGCGCAAACTGCTTTCTTCTCGTGGTGAACTATTGAGCGGTGCGCGCACTTTTTTCGTTGTGCAGTTGTCACCCTTGTAGGGGATATCTGTTTGGGGGGACCCTGTCCTGAGAGAGCCCTAGCTGCGGACATCAAAGAATCTGCGTGCCTCCGTACTGCTACGCAGGAACGATGCCACGGCTGCTCCTTGTTGATGATGAATCGAAAGTGCTCGAAGGGCTCGAGAATGCTTTGTTCGATTACTTGGATAGTTGGGAAATCGAAACTGCAACCAGCGGTCAAGCTGCTCTAGCAGTCCTCGAAGAGAGCAAGTTTGATGCGATCGTGACGGATATGCGCATGCCCGGAATGGACGGCGCGGATCTTCTCGTGAAGATCAAGGATGAGCATCCACAGCTTGTGCGAATGGTGCTGTCTGGACACTCCGAGGTCGAAGCTGCGCTGCGGGCGCTTCCTGTGGCGCACCAGTTTCTAAGCAAGCCTTGCGACGGGAAACAGCTGATCGAAACCATCCAGCGCGCTCTCGATTTGAGAGACCGAGTCAGCGATGAGACGCTGTGTTCGTTGGTGGCGAGATTGAGCGATTTGCCTACACGGCCCACCACGTATTCCAAGCTGATGGCTTTGCTCGCGACCGATGATTGGTCCCTTGAGGAAATCGCGGAAGTGCTTTCGCAAGACGTTGCGTTGTCTCTCAAGGTGTTGAAGCGCGCGAATACAGCGTTCTTCTCCCGGGGAAAAACGATCACCGAAGTTCGCCAGGCGGTGATGCGGCTGGGTGTAGAAAATCTATCGCACATCGTGCTCGCGGCGGAGGTGTTTGATGTCGGGCACTCGAAGGGGTTGCTCGATATCGAAGCGCTCGAACGCAAATGTCTCGCCGTGGCGCAGTTTGCGTCCTCCATCGTCAGCGATGATCTCAAGGAATACTCGTTTCTCGCGGGATTGCTCCATGAAGTGGGTACGTTGGTGCTGGTGACCAAGCTTCCGGACCAGGCCCGTCGTGTTCGCAAGAAAATGGAGGACGAAAAACTCTCTGTATTCGATGCTGAGAGCGAAGTGTTGGGCGTGACCCACGCGGAAATCGGCGCGTACCTTCTCGGCCTCTGGGGCATGCCCTATCCGGTGATCGAGGCGGTATGTCTGCAGCGATCTCCGAACGATTTTGCATCTGAGGAGTTGGACCATTCGGGCGCGGTCTACATCGCGAACTCTTTGTACGAAGCGACCCGATGCGCAGAGCTTCCTAGGATCGATCAGGGCTATCTCGAGCGATTGGGTCTGCGAGATGAACTCGAACTCTGGATGAAACGGATGGAGGAGATTTGTGGCGCAGATGACTGATGCCTCGCATGCAGATGCTGCTCGCATACTCTGCGTCGACGATGAGCCTCGGGTTCTCGAAGCGCTCGAGAACCATCTTGCATTTGATTTCGATGTGCATCTGGCGACGAGCGGGAAAGAAGGTCTTGAGATCCTCGCCGCGAACGAAGCGTTTTCCGTGGTGGTGTCCGATATGCGGATGCCTGAAATGAATGGCGCAGCGTTTCTCCAGTGCGTCCGCCAGCAGTGGCCCGACGTGACCAGAATGCTACTCACTGGCTATTCCGAAATGGAGTCGGCGATTTCCGCGATCAACGAGGGCGGAATCTTTCGCTTTCTTACCAAACCTTGTGCACCGGATGATCTGGCGAAGGCGATTCGCGACGGAATTCGCCAAAACGAGTTGGTTCTCGCCGAACGAAAACTCCTTCAGGAAACGGTGGCTGGCGCGGTCGCGACACTCGTGGAGGTCATGGGGCTCACCATGCCCGACGCGTTCAATCGCTCGGATCATCTGAAGTCGTATGTGCAGCGTATATGCAGCGAGTTGGGCATCAAAGATACTTGGCGATATGAGATTGCGGCGACCGTTGCCCACCTCGGCTACATCACGTTGCCTGAAGAAACGCTTAAGCAGATAGTCTCGAAACAAAATTTCGACAGCGCGCAGCGCGACGTCTACCGACGTGTTCCAGAAACAGGTAAACGTCTTCTCTCGGGAATTCCTCGACTCGAGTTGGTTGCTGAAATTGTCGGTCAGCAGCGACGTCCGCCGCTGTGGAACGGAACCAAACAACCAGAGACCGACGCAGATATCGTTGCGCTGGGCGCAAACTTGATCGCGATAGCCACTGCGTTTGATAGCCAACGACTATCTGGCAAGAGCACCGTGCAAGCGGTGGAGACGCTTCGGTGTTCGACGAATCCGCGGTTCAGCAGTGATCTCTTGTCGCCGCTGATGAGTCTGGAGATCGACGCGTCGACCGACGTGATTCAGTCACTATCGCTGCACCAGCTCACGACGATGATGACGCTAGAGGAACCGATTCGCTCTCAGGCAGGCCAAGTCGTGGTCGGCGCGGGTCGACGGCTCAATCAGGCGCTCCTCGAACGTCTTTATAACTTCGCCAGAGGCCGGGGGATTGAGGAACCCATTCGTGTTCGAACCCACGATGACGAACCAAAGGATAGATCACAATGAACACTGACACGAACGCAACAGTAGGGTGCGCTCGATGAAACCAACATATGCCAACTGTATTTCTCGAAGTGAGACGGCTCGATGGGATCTCGAGTATTTCAGCAATATTCAGTTGGATTTTCGTAAACCGTTCTTGCCAGAGCCTCTGGCGTGGGTGCAGTCCATCGATGAATTGTCGGCAGAGCAGCGTTTGTGGCTGAATCAGATCCGTGGGTACGCCTACGCGTATCTTTTTCGCTTCGTCGAAGAATATATTGTCGGGCTGATCAACATACTGCCGGACGACCCATCCAATCCCGATCGAACGCGCGCTCTCGATCTTTTTCTCGAAGAGGAAAAGAAGCATCAAGCGCTTTTTCGTCTTTTCGAATCGCGATTCGAAGAAGGTTTTGGATCTCCCTGTGAGGTCATTGGTGGTATGAAGGAGGTTGCCGAGACGTTGCTCGGCCACTCCACGTTCAGTGTGTTGCTGCTCACGACAATGTTGGAGTGGCTGACGCAGTCGCATTACCTCACGTTCTTTCGCGACACCCAGAGTGAATCGGTAGACTACGCGTTTCGCGAGCTATTTCGTTTGCATTGGGTCGAAGAAGCTCAGCATGCGAGGCTCGATTCTCTAGAGACGCTTCGGGTTTCCGAGACTCTCTCGGCTGTGGAACGAGACCAAGGAATCAACGATTTTCTTACCCTTTGTGGACTACTTGAGGGACTGCTGCATCAGCAGGCTACACTCGACGTAGCGAACCTCGAGGCGATGATGGGAACTTCGTTTTCCATCGATGCGCGAACCCGGATCACGGAGCAGCAGAAGTCTTCCTACACGCACGTGTTCATTGTTCTCGGGCTCCAGAATCGTCATTTTCGAGCCCTTGTGGCCAGCTTGAGCGAGACGGGAGCCGCGACGCTGGACCGCCATTTGGAATCGCTAAGCCATGCGAGGTAGTCACGTTGATGAGCCTCGGATCGAGAAGAAGATCATCGAGCTGCAGAATCAACTTGAAGAGGTTCTGTGGGATAGTTCTGTTTCCATCAACGACCTCAAGCGCGCAAAGGTCGAACTCGAGCGAGAGATCGAACATCGCACAAATCTCGAAGAGGAGCTTCGGCTCGCCCAGAAGCTAGAGTCGATTGGCCAGCTTGCGGCTGGAATCGCTCACGAGATCAATACTCCGATGCAATACATCGGAGACAACATCTCTTTTCTGGGGAAGGCGTTTTCGCAGCTTCTTAGTATCGTGGACGCACAGCAAGAAGCGCTTAACGAGCATCTAGCAGGATGGAAAGCGCCAAACGATGCGAAGTTGGCGTTCGTTCGCAAGCGGGTCCCGAAAGCCATCCGGTCGGCCGAAGAGGGCGTCGCGATCGTTTCGCGCATTGTCCGCGCAATGAAAGATATGTCTCATACCGACGGAGAAGAAATGTCTTCTCTCGATGTGAACTCCGCGGTGAATACGGCGGTGACGGTTTCGAAGGGCGAGTGGAAGTATGTGGCGACCATCGACACGAATCTGGATGAACGAATCCCCGAGATCATGGGTTATCCGGGAGAGCTCAAACAGGTATTGATTAACATGATCGTAAACGCCGCCCACGCGATCGAAGAAGCGAAGCGAGAGGGTGGACGGATTCAGATCACGACTTCGTCTACCGACGCTGTCGTGGAAGTTACGATCACCGACAACGGAGCGGGAATCCCGCCTGAAATCAGACACCGAATATTCGATCACTTTTTTACTACCAAAGATGTTGGAAAGGGCACGGGACAAGGGCTTTCGCTTGCGCACCGAGTCGTGACCCAGCGTCACAGCGGAGAGCTGTCTTTGGAGTCCGAGGTCGGTGTTGGCACCACGTTTCGCATCCGTCTTCCCTTGCTCGCACGATCGATCTCCTAGAATCGGGATGCTCGCTGAGGTGACTAGGCGCTTTGCCGGACGATGGCGTCGATGTGGCGATGATCGGTGCCGCAGCAGCCGCCCATGACGCTTAGGTGAGGAAACGTTTGCCTGAGTTGAGCGCAGCGGGCGCCCAAATCCTCAGGGTCGCCGTCGTCGAGCGTTTCTGATTCATCGAGTTCGGCGTGGCTTTGCTGTGAGGCGTTGACGCGCACGCCGTGAATCCTTTTCGTCCAATTCGAACCGGCCTCGAGTGTGGAAGCGAAATGAACCGGATGAGCGCAGTTGATCATGTAGTACGCAGGGGGCGTGCCGCAAGCGTCCACGGTCTCGATGGCGTCTTGCAGGCTTTGCCCTGAAGGCAGGGCGCCGTCTGTTTCCACCGTGAACGACATCACGATAGGAACTCCAACGCTAGCCGCGGCCTGGCAGATGCCGATGCCTTCGTCAGCGTAGGTGATGGTCATCGCGCTCACCGTTTCTGCGCCGTGCCGATGCATCGTGGAAATCTGCGCACGATGGTATTCCGCCGCTTGCTCTGGCTGCATCATCTCTTTCGCGTGATATCCATCTCCTCGCGGACCGAGGCATCCCGTGGTCGTAATCCCGCTGCACCGACGGTCGTATTCCTTTCGCAACGCGGCCACGAGATCCATCGCGCGCTTATTCGCGTCGTCCAGCGTGGACGTGTTGTAGCCAAGCTTGTTGCCCCAATCTGCGCTCGCCCGCCAGGTCGGTGCAGTGAGTACGAAGCCCACTTCGGCTCGTTCTGCGATATCCAAATAGCGTCGGTAGTACTGCTTGGTCAGGGTCGTGCCGTGGTCGTCTTTGAGCAGATCGAATGCGGCGAAGTAGGGGAGGTCGACGCCCTGATGAAAGACGAGCCAGGTCTCAAACCCGCCATCGGTGGTGAACAACGGATTCGCGCTCTTTTGGTCTTCTTCCATGGTCAGGCTTTCGTTTTGGGGGGCGGCGGCTCAAGTTTTCCGTGCATGCGCCGATACATTCTATTGGGGATCTAGCTGTTGTGGAGACCCAAACACTGTAGGTATCGAGGAGCGGCCATGAAAGGCGTCATATTCAATCTTTTCGAGGGGTTCGTTTCCGAAGGATGGGGAGAGGAAGCGTATGAGGCGCTGCTCGATGCTTGCCCGCTTCATACCCAGGAGCCGTTCGTCGGGCCGGGAACCTATCCCGACGCCGATATGATCGCTTTGGTGACCAAAGCGTGTGAACGTTTCGAAGTGACTGCGCCTGACGCGCTAAGAGCGTTTGGGACGTATTGTTTTCCTCAACTCGCGTCCAAGTTTCCGAAGTTCGTGCAGGGCTACGATCATCCTAAGGCGTTTCTCATGTCCGTTCATGACATCATTCACGTCGAAGTGCGCAAGCTCTTTAAGGACGCGGTGACGCCGTCTTTTGTGTATCAAGATCCCGCGCCGGATCGGCTTGTCATCGAATATCGCTCCGAGCGGAAGCTTTGTTATTTGATGGAGGGACTGCTCGACGGCGTCTCAGATCATTTTTCGGTGGCGATCGATCGAGTGCAGACCCAGTGCGTCCACGAAGGTGCCGATACATGCGTTTTTGAACTTCGTTTTGCCGAATAGAAAGCCTACATGTCGTCAGATTTGACGCAGCGCCGTCTCACTCGCGCGCAAAAAAAAATCGAAACCCTCGAGCGCATGATCGAGGACAAAACTCGCGAGCTGTTCGAAGCCAATGAAACGCTGCAAGCGTCCAATGTGTTCATGAGTGATGTCCTGCGCTCGATGGCCGGCGCTCTCGTAGTCACCGATGCGCAGAAAAATATTGAACTGACGAACTCGCGACTCAATTCACTCTTGGGTTACGCGGAGAGCGAGCTGCTCGAAAAATCGGTGCGTACGATTCTTCCGCAAGCGGGCAATTTCCGTGCTGCCGACCACGACCGCATCCTCGAAGAAGAGACCGTTTGTATCGACAAGGCAGGTCGGAAGATTCCGATTCTGCTTACCACCAGCCGCGTGCGCTCTGAAGATGTCGATCGAGGATATATCTACGTCGCGATCGATATTCGTGATCGAAAAGTTGCGCAGGCAGAGCTCCGCGAGACGCAGCATCAGCTTGTCGTCGCATCGCGGTTGGCCGGGATGGCGGAAGTTGCCACGGGTGTTCTTCATAACGTTGGCAATGTGTTGAACAGCGTCAATGTATCGGCGAATATCATCCTCGAAGGAATCGAAGGATCCAAAGCGGGCGCGTTGCGCAAGCTGTCGGACTTAGTGGCTCAACATGAGTCTCGTCTTGGCGACTTTTTTTCAACTGATCCCAAAGGAAAGAAGATTCCCGCATTCCTCAAGGGGTTGGCGAACCATGCCGAACACAATACTGCCGCGCTATCGGATGAAACACGCGCGCTGATTAAAAACATCGATCACATCAAGACGATTGTAGCGTCTCAACAATGTGTGGCCCGGCCCCTGGGCGCAAAAGAGTCACTCAAGCTGCCTGATGTCGTAGAAGCTGCTCTGGATATGCACGAAGATTCTTTGGCCCGTTCAGGGATCAGGGTGGACCGAGTGTATGGCGATGTCCCCGCCGTCTCTATGGATCGGCACAAGCTGATGCAGGTCGTGATCAACTTTCTTAGCAACGCGATCCAGTCCATGGAGGCAGTTCGCGGAAAGGAACACGTGCTCACTATCGAGATAGCCAAATCTGGCTCCGACCGAATCCATCTGCGTGTGCGCGACACGGGGCTCGGAATCGACGCGGAACATCTCAGCAAGATATTCGCCCACGGTTTTACCACGAAGAAAGAAGGGCACGGCTTTGGGCTTCATTCAAGCGCCAACGCAGCGGCAGAAATGGGCGGGCGCGTGTACGCGGAGAGTCTGGGGCTTGGAGAAGGTGCAACCTTCACGTTGGAGCTGCCCGCGAACGGTGCGCAGAAGAACGAGGCTGCATGACGGACGACGAGATACACATCAATCGGCGAATCGTGATTGTCGATGACATGGCGTCGATTCATGAAGATATTCGAAAGGTACTCGGTCCTACGACGGCTGCGACCGACGAACTCGACGCGCTCGAGGCAGATCTCTTCGGACCAGATTCGGGTGAGTCGAACGGCGGGGACACAGCTCACGGGAGCTCTTCCATTGTTTACGAGATCGACAGTGCTTTTCAGGGAGAAGAGGGCTGCAAGCTAGTTCAGGCGGCTGTGGATGCGGAGCGACCGTACGCGGTGGCCTTCGTAGATATGCGCATGCCGCCGGGTTGGGACGGTCTGAAAACCATCGAGGAACTTTGGCGAATCGATCGTGCGCTCCAAGTCGTGATTTGCAGCGCCTATTCGGACCACTCGTGGTCTGAGATTATGCAGCGCCTTGGCTCGAGCGATCGTCTCTTGATTCTCAAGAAACCGTTCGATCCTGTCGAGGTTGCTCAGCTCGCCCACACGCTGACGCACAAATGGTCTATGCAACGCGAGGTCACGCGTCGTCTCAGCGACCTCGATCGGTTGGTTCGAGAACAGACCACTGATCTTCGGCTCGCTCATGAGAAGTTGAAATCCGAAGTGGCTGAGCGTGAGCGGATAGAAGAAGAGCTTCGACTGGCACAAAAGCTTGAGGCGGTAGGTCAACTTGGGGCGGGAATTGCGCACGAGATCAATACGCCGATTCAGTTCATCGGCGACAGTTTGCATTTTCTGAGCGATGCGTGTGGTGACGTTCAAACCTTGGTTCGCGCCTATCAAGAGGCGCTCGCGGCGTTGGAGCAAGATGAGCGTCATCACGCTTTGGTAAACCGAATTCGTCAGCAGGAGGAAGATCTCGACCTGGACTATCTACACGAGCAAATTCCAAAAGCTTGCACGCGAGGACTGACGGGTGTGGAACGAGTAACTGGAATTGTTCGTGCGATGAAGGAGTTTTCTCACCCGGGACGAGAAAAAGTTGCCGCAAACATCAACGAGCTGCTTCGCAATACATTGATGGTTGCTGAGAACGAATACAAATACGTTGCCAAGGTTGAGACGAACTTAACCGACATCCCGTTCGCGCTATGCCACCCAGGGGAACTCGGACAAGTATTTCTCAACCTGATCGTCAACGCGGCTCATGCCATCGCCGATGTATCGGGGGACTCGGAATCTACAGGAACGATTGCCGTGCGGACGCACGAAGAAGAAGGCGCTGCGGTCGTGCAGATCGCAGATTCGGGCGGCGGCATCCCGGAGGACATCCGGCATCGAGTGTTTGACCCATTTTTTACGACAAAAGAAGTGGGCAAGGGCACGGGTCAAGGGCTCGCGGTGGCTCGGAGAATCGTGGTCGAGAAGCACGGCGGGAGCATCGGTTTCAAGAGCATCAAGGGCGAAGGCACTACGTTCACGATACGGATTCCTTTCAGAGCTAAAGAAACACCGAATATCCCGCAGGCGGCGATAGGGTGAAGTACACGTGCGCGTTTGTGCCGACCGCGGCGGCAGCGAGGCGATGAAACAAAAACCGAAAGTTCTTTGCGTCGACGATGAGGAGGAGGTGCTTGAAGGCATCAAGATGCATCTCCGTAAGCATTTTCGCGTGACCACTGAGACTCGGGCCACCAAGGCGCTCGAATTGCTTCGAGAGGATTCGGAATATGCGGCGGTTCTCTCGGACATGCGCATGCCGGAGATGAACGGAGCGGAGTTTCTTCGCGAGTGCCAGGGCGTCGTTCCGGATGCTACACGACTTCTGCTTACGGGTTATTCGGAAATGGAAGCAGCCATCGACGCCGTGAATGACGGCCAGATTTTCCGCTTTCTTACCAAACCTTGTCCTCCGAAAGTTTTGCTCTCAGCTCTCTCTGCCGCGACGGACCATCATCACCTGCTTCGCGCCGAACGAGACCTTCTGCAAAATACGGTACGCGGTTCGATCGACGTACTCACCGAAGTGCTGAGTTTGGCAGCCCCCACGGCATTCAGCCGCACGAGTTTTCTCAAAGCCTATGTGACCCACATGGCCTGCCGGCTCGGCCTGACCGAGCTTTGGATCTACGAACTCAGCGCAAACCTGGCCCAAATTGGCTGTATCACGTTGCCTCCGGAGACGCTTCATCGCGTCCTCGCGGGGCAGGAGTTGTCGGATGCTGAGCGCAGCATGTTTGATGCCCATCCGGAGACGGGGCACCGCTTGCTCGGCAATGTGCCACGTCTTGAAGTTGTCGCGGAGATTGTGCGGCGCCAAAGCGAAGCGCCGACGAACTGGCCCGACCATCCGGAGTCAACCGATGAGGGGAAGATTGCAGTGGGCGCGGCGATGCTCCAAGTTGCGATTGCGGTCGATATGCTGGTTGCGCGCGGGAGAAGCTTGCCCGAAGCAGCCGCCACGGTGCGGAAATCGGCCCCTCAACAACATCGGAAGCTACTCGATGCGCTCAGCACTCTATCCGGCCGGCAAGAGCAGACCGAAACACAACAAGCCGTTCGGATTTGTGAGCTTCGCATCGATATGACGCTCGGCGAGGACGTTCTGAGCGCGCAAGGAACGACGCTTTGCCGCAAAGATCAACCGCTTACCGCGCCGCTGATCGAGCGGCTCAAGAACTTTGCCGCGGGCGAAGGGGTGCGCGAGCCGGTTCGCGTCCGGATTCCCACCTTCGCGGCGGAACCGCGCTCGCACAAAACCAACTCAGGCGGCTAGGAGACTGGTGTCAAACACTCCCGTCGGCTCGCTTGCGGCGGCAGGCCATTCGCCGCCGTCCCCTCACGCTCGAAAATGCTTCGGCATTTCCTCGGTTCGCGGACGCGACGACTGGCCTACCGGCGCTGCGCGATCCTCGGTCCGCGTTTGACACCAGTCTCCTAGCAGCGGTCTTTTGGCCTGAGCGCGGCTTACCTCCTCGCTTTCTCCCTGCGAAAGGCTCGGAGCCTTCCTCAGTCGTTCGCTGTGGGGGCGCTCGCGCTCAGGCCAAAATTCCGCTGCTCTATGGGAGGCGCTCTGACCTTTTGATCAAGACGCGCTCTGACCTTCTTGATCAATCAGTCTGATGACTCGTCGGTCTATGGGATGCGACTTGCGCTTCGCGAATTTGATCGTCGCTGCGTTGTGTAGATGGCTACACAGAGTGGGGATACGGATCTAGCCTTTGTGGATCCCCGTCTGGAGTTTGCTGGTCGGCTTGGCTCGCCGTGGTCGTGGTTTCCGAGGTGGTGGTGGTCCCATCGGGCCAGCTGCTGCCATAAATGTATACGTGGTCAAGCGTCTGCGAGTTGTGGGTCCGTTTTCCAATCTGGAAACCGGGCTCCAGTTCGAAGACCACGCCTGTGCCGACGCCGCCGCTTGAGTCGTTGACGTTTGCTGCAACCCCGTTTTGTAGGATGCTGTTGCCGTAGCCAGGGGTTCCGTTTGTGCGGCCCACGACGATGGGCTCGCTGGGGAGATCGGAGTCTCCGCTCAAAACGTGCTGCTTCGCGATGAGCTCAAGACCGGCGCTTGTTTCGCGGACCAAGAAGTCGTATTCGAGGCTGAGGTCTCGGTTGCCGATCCGCAATGAGTAGTTGCTTTGCGATTGATATACGCCGCAGACTCCCTCGTGGTTGAAGTTCTTGTCATTGAGAAGGAGTTCGATCAGTTTGGGTGATTCGGATGCTTCGTGTTCTTGCCAGCACTTTTTCGCTGGTTCGCCTGTGAATAGATCCTCGGAGCCTTTCTGTTCCAGGATCACCAGCTTGAACCCGCTCGTGAGCGGGCTGGCGTAGGCGACGAAGTTGGTCTGTGCGACCTCTTCCACACCGAAGTTGTATTCGCCGCCTTTTTGGTCCCGTTCGACCGGTGTGGTGTCCACCGTCGATGTGCAACCCATACCGAGGCTTGAGGCCAAGCCAAGAACTACAAATTTCCAAGCGCTACGCGCATCTGTACCCAACATAGCGGGTAGAGTATGCGAGAGTCGTGCCAGTAATCGCGGCCTGCTTGGACTCGAAATTACCTGTTCATGCGAAAATTGCGCCGCTCATGCGATCGATGATCGAATGTCGAGGACCGGGGACATCAGGACCTCAGAACGTGGGGTACGTTGTCATCGCTGCGGCTTGGGGACACACAGCATGCAAACCGTGTCATGGTCGCCCCACGGCGAGGACTGTGCGAAGGCTGCGCAATCCCAGAGCCGTTTCACTGCTGCGCGAATCAATTGCGGAAATATGCGCATCCTGTCCGCCTGGTTTGTGATTTTTCAGAATGAACTCGACTCGTGTGTGTTGGTACACAAATCGCAGCGGCAAGGCTCGCGCCGATGTATGCATGCGCGCGGTGGCTTCATTTGATGACAGCCGCGTACACTGTTGGCTGAAGCAAACCATGGGAACTATCGAGGCGAGGGTACAGACGGTTGTCGCGGATCGATATCGAATCGATCGCTTGCTCGGTTCCGGAGGGATGGGCGCGGTCTACGAGGCCACCCATTTGCATTTGGGCGCCAAGTTCGCCCTGAAGGTTTTGCACGCGCGCTTCGCGTCCGACGAAAGTTTCGTTGAGCGTTTTCGTCGCGAGGCGCAGCGCGTCGCCGAGCTCAAGGTACCGGGAATCGTTCGCGTCATGGATCTCGGGCAGACGACCGACGGCACGCCGTTCATGGCCATGGAGCTGCTCGAGGGCTCCACGCTGGAATCGTGGATTTCGCTCGGGCCTATGGATCTCGACCACGCTGTTCGGCTCACCCTCGGCATGCTCAAAGCGCTCGGTGCGGCGCACGAGGCGGGCGTGATCCATCGCGACTTGAAACCTGCAAATCTCTTCGTGATCGAAGAAGACGGTCGGCCCGATAGCATCAAGATCCTGGATTTTGGCGTCGCGAAAGTGGAAGACGACCCCAAGGCGCTGACCCAGACGGGGCACATGATGGGCACGGTGGCGTATATGTCGCCGGAGCAAATTCGCAACGCGAAGCACGTCGACGCGCGCGCCGATCTCTATGCCACCGGGGCCACGCTCTTTGAAATGCTCACCGGAAGGCCGCCTGCGGAAGCCGATTCGATTCCTGAGATGTCGGTCAAAGTCGGGACCGGCGAGATCGAGCGGCTGCCTCATTTGCTGCGCGAGGAGATTCCGTTTGATCTCAGTTCCGTGGTGGCGCGGGCGCTCGCGTTCGAGCCCGACCAGCGGTTTGCTTCAGCCGAAGACATGAGCGCGGCGCTTCGGGTGGCGTGGGAACACGATGAGCCATCCGGTCTCGTGGCGCATCCGAGCCCCCAAGCGCCTTCTCGCGAATCTCAAGCGCCCATTTTGCTCGACCGACCGGCTGCGAAACCAGAAGTGCATTCGATGGTCAAAACGGTTCCGCCGGAGATTCGGCTGCGGGCCGGAGAGCCGAAACGCGAGACGAAAAAAAAGGCGCGGTGGGTACCGTTCGGGCTGCTTGGCCTCGCCGCGTTTGCAGCAGGGTTTTGGGTCGTGCAGCAGCGGCGGCAAGCGCAAGGTCGAACCCCAGTGACGCGCGTTCGCAGCAGCGCCGTTTATGTTGAAACCGGGTCGCCACAGGATTCTCCCTCCGCCTCTCCATCGACGCTTCCCGAGCTGCCTCCCGTCGGCGCGCCTACGCCGGACCCTTCGTTCCTAGAAGATCCGGCTCTGGACGATGCTCCCGAATCGGATGATCCAAAGGAGCGTTCCGGGAAGAGCTCGCGTACGTCTTCGAGCCATCCCGATCGCGAAACAACGGAACGCACATCTTCACGCCGAGACGATGTTTCTTTGGATAGCGTCTCGGACACGACGACTCCTGGTCACTTGATTCTCGAGCCGTCGAGCGATTCCCGCCTCGGTTCTGCGCCTGTGGAATCTGCATCTAGAGGCTCCACGCAAAGCGACGCTCCGCCGGCGGAGTCTGGGCCGGCAGAGTCTGGGCCGGCAGAATCCGGCTCATCGGCCGAGCTTGCCTCGCCACGACCGGAGGATTCGACAGGCTCTGCCGCCGCCGGTTCGAGCTCGTCGTCCTCCACCAGCTCGTCCTCCACCAGCTCGTCCTCCACCAAGCCTGAACCTTCGACGCCACCTACTGAGGAGCTCGAACGAGCGTTCGGCAAACTCAACCGAGCCCTGACCCGCTGCGTTCAAGGGCAGCGAGCCACCGTCGACGTTGCAGTGACGCTGTCGGGGCTCACCGGACGGCCGTCGGAGGTTGCCGCGAGGCCGCCGTTCGAAGGCACCGACGCCGGCCGATGCATCGAACAAGTCATCCGGGTGCTCTCAGTGGCTCCTTTCGGCAAGGAAAGCTTCAAGCTCGTCCGCCGCATCGAGTTCCTTACTACGGCGGCGCCTTCTAATTGAGGGTTTGGCACCCAAACCCTCTCGTCGGGGTACAACCCCGCCGATTCACCCGAGCTCCCCCGCCAGGATGCACGTGACCTGGTTTCGTGGGGTTGAACTGCTGGGGCCCCGTCGTGAAGCGATGGGGCGGCCGCGGAGAGCGGCCGGAGTTGGGAGGGGGGCCCCGCGGAATCGTATTCCTCGGGGGAGAGGGTTTGCCTCAAACCCTCCCGACAACACAGCTCCCCCGCCAGGATGCACGTGACCTGGTTTCGTCGGGGTGAACTACCGGAGTCCCGCGGCGGAGCAGCAGAGAACTCAGTCTTCGCCGGGATGCGTCGGCGGCGAAATTGGCTTAGGACGCTGCTGATGTCGGATAGAGCGTCAAGGGCGAACGATTCGAAATCTGCAGTGGAGCCGACGCAGGCGCAGCTTGAGGAATGTGCGCAGTGGCTCGAGCAGTTGGTGGAGGACCGGCGGCCGCTGGCGCATGTGTCTCAGGAGCTCCGGGTTCGTGTGCTCGCGGCAGCGGGGCGGCTTTCTCAGCCGACGCCCCTCGAGAAGCGGGAGCTGCGCAAGGAGATTCGGCGAGCTGCCAAGCAGGAAGAGCGAAGGGCGGATGAACGAGCTCTCGCGCGTACGGGCAAGCGGCGCATGCAGCGACAAGAAGTATTCCGCGCGCCGGCGCCGAACGCGCTGCCTCCGCAGCACGAGGGAGAAGTCATCGACCGGTTGGTTCGCCCTCGCAATTGCTACATGTGCAAGGAAGACTATCAGCAGGTGCACTTCTTTTACGATTCGATGTGCCCCGCCTGCGGCGAACTCAACTACCGCAAGCGCAATCAATCGGCTGACTTGAACGGGCGCGTCGCGCTGCTCACCGGCGGACGCGTCAAAATCGGGTTTCAGATAGGGCTCAAGCTGCTCCGGGCGGGCGCGCGGGTGGTGGTGACGACGCGCTTTCCGGTCGACGCGGCCAAGCGCTACGCGAGCGAGCCCGACTTCGAAGAATTTTCAGACAGACTCGAGCTGCACGGGCTCGATCTGCGCCATACGCCGAGCGTGGAGCGGCTCGCGAACCAACTCGCGGCGGAGCTCCCGCGGCTCGACTTCATCATCAACAATGCTTGCCAAACCGTGCGTCGTCCCCCTGCGTTTTATGAGCACCTTCTCGCGGACGAACAAGCGGTGCATACTTTGTCGCCACGAGTTCGCGCGCTCGTCCACGGCGCGCCGACCACGCAAGCGTTCCCGTCGCCCCAGAGCTCTGCCGCCGCTTCGACCGCGTCTGCCTCGGCCATGTCTACAGCGGCCATGTCTACAGCGGCCATGTCTACAGCGGCCATGTCTACGGCGGCCATGTCTACGGCGGCCACGTCTGCAGCGCTCGCATCGAATGAGGCACCCGCGTTGGCGCCGCTGATGACTCAGTTGCGGCTCATTGCCGGCGACCAGGAAGGCAGCGCGTTTCCCGAAGGAAAGCTCGACCAAGATCTGCAGCAGGTTGATTTACGCGGCATCAACAGCTGGCGGTTGCCGCTCGCCGAAGTGTCCTCCATCGAGCTGCTCGAAGTGCATCTCGTCAACGCCGTTGCGCCTTTTATCTTCAACGGGCGGCTCAAGCCCTTGATGATGAAACACCGGACCGACGACAAACACATCGTCAATGTCTCGGCGATGGAAGGTCAGTTTTATCGCAGCTTCAAAACCGATAAACATCCACATACCAATATGGCCAAAGCCGCGCTCAACATGATGACCCGTACCTCGGCGCAAGACTATGTACGAGACGGCATCCATATGAACAGCGTGGACACCGGCTGGGTGACCGACGAAGACCCGGCCGAAATCGCCGCGCGCAAAACCGAAGTACACGGTTTTCATCCCCCCCTCGACATCGTCGACGGCGCCGCCCGCGTGCTCGACCCCATCTTTCATGGCGTTCAAACCGGCGAACACGTATGGGGCCAATTTCTCAAAGACTACCGGTCCGTGCCCTGGTGACCTGGGGCTGAACCCGACACCGATGGGTTCGCCTCAATCTGTGCGCGCCCGCGAAATGTCTCGCGGGCGGCACGGCCGCACATCCTCTTTTTGCCGCAAATTCCAGCGGTTTTTCAGTGGCACATCGTCTGCAAAGTCGGCCCTCGAAGTCTGACAAGGAGGAACCGACATGTCTGCCTATCTTCGAGAAGAACGTTCGCGCATCGCCGTGCTGATGGCCTGCCTGGTATTTGGGGGTTGCACCGCAAACGCCAACCCTGAAACGGGAGCAGAAGCCTCTGACCTCGTGTTTGCGACCACCCTCAACACGTCTCCGAATGTGCGCAAGTTGGTGGCGACGACGCCGACGCGCCCGGTGTCGACGCTTTCTGATCCGCTCGACCCCATCACTTCGGTGAGCGATTGGACGAGTCCTGCGACGCTGAGCGTGTCGCGTTGCAAGGCGCCCGCGAACCCGCCGGGGGGTGGTTTTCCAGGCGGTGGTTTTCCGGGAGGCGGCCCCGGCGGCTATCCGGGCGGCCCAGGTCTTGGGTTTTGTGGTCGTAAGCCGATTTTTATTAGAAAAACGATCGGCTGGGATTCCGCGGCGGTCGAGCGCCACAAGGTGGTTCCGTCGGCGCGGGTTCGCTTCGGGCCGTTTACGCTCAAGCACACCGCGATCGGCGACGCCGATGGAATTCGCGATACCTATCGCATCAGCGTGTGGGCGCGGTCGCCCGCTGTCTACGGGAGAAACACGAGCGGCGCGACCGAGTTTCAAGGCGCGCAGGCCAATCTGGTGGAGATCGGCGCAGTCAGCCGAACGCTCAGCGGAAACACCGAAGAGCAAGTCTACGTCACCGCGAATCTTCCCGGCGTGTTTACCGCGTTTCAAATTCGCGCGAGCATTGGCGGTGGCATTAGCGGCAAGCAGTCGAATTTTCCCGCCAACCACCTCTGCTCGAGCCTTCCTTCGTCGTCAAGCAACCCCGAAGCACTGGACGCAGGATGCTTGCAAGCCGCGGTGAACCCGCTCGCGGTGGTCAGCATGAAGTGGACCCCGCTCGCGATTTTGTATGAACCGCCCGGCAACTGCAGCTGGTCCAACCTTACGCAGCAGCATACCGCGGGCACCGCTATCGGGGTGGTCGCTGAGCAATCCAGGAGCTCGCGGGTCATCAGCGATCGAGGCTTCTACTGGGACAACGAACACCGAGACGTCACCAACAACACCAGTCAGCAGAACGAGCGGCGCACCGAAGTGCGCATTACGACGAGCCAAGGATTGGGCACGCGGTTTGGGCTCCCGGAAGCAAACCCCGGCAACCCTCAATGCAACGTGCCCGGCGCCGATGTCCCGGCGCGGTCCGATGGTGGGCCGGGGCGCGGCGATGTGTTCATTCTCCTCAAGAACGCCAGTATGATCTATTGGGACACCGCCAACATGACCGGCTCGACGTTTTCGCCGGTGCGTCCCCCCGGGCTCTCCGAAAGCTTGGTGTCGGTTACGGCGGAGCAAATTCGCACGGGGGTGGGGCTTCCTCCGGGGGTTTCGTTTACCGACGAAGAGCGCGACGCGCTGCTCGGGCTCAGCCCGTATTCGGTAGCGAGCAACGGCACCGTGACCCAATCGCTTTCGTCGTCTCGGTTTTTGCCCCTCGAGCAAGTGTTTGAGCTTGGCCAAGGGTTGCCCCTCGAGCACAGTCAGTCACGACAGGTCATGGTTGGCGGCAATGAGACGCTGACGCAAGCCAGCAAGCGAATCTCGAGCTCTACGAATTCGGATATCGTGGTCGATCTGAGCATGAAGGCACTTTCGTTTGGTGGAAGCATTGCGGCTCGTGCCGGGGCGGCCAAGCTGCTCGGTGCGCTCGGCGGCGGGTTTGCTGAGCTTGCCGACAAGACGGGAGGCATTGCTATTCCGGAGCTGTTCAAGGATCAAAGTGTCCAGACCGTGGAAACCACGTTCGGGCGCACAAGCTTTCTTGAGCAAACTTCGGATAGCGCGGTGACCCAGCAGTTCTTCATTCAGGACACCCAGCAAGGCATCTCGGTCGCGCTCTACTACGATGCGCTGTTTGGTACCTACGTATTCGCGCCGCATACGCCTGGCGCGGGCTGGGCGAGCAGCGCGAGCGTGCGCAATCTCCCGGTGGTGGCATGGACGATGTCGCCATCGTCCGTTCAGGACGCGCCGCAGGAGATGCCGGCGCGCGTTCGTGATCAGCTGGCGGCGCATGGCGCGGTGTCTTTTGCGTCGGCCGCGTCGTCGACCTATCGCGTGCAGCATGACGCGACGGTGGGCGCCGCCTCTTCCAGCGCGGTCGCGCTCGATACACAAACCCACGTGATGCCTGCCCGCGCGTACGTGACCACGTTGGCGGCGCGAACCACCCCGCAGCGCGTGCAGAATCTCTATCTCGCGCGCAACGCTCAGGGCCGCGTGGTGGCTCAGCTCTGGATCACGCGAGTGCTTTAGGAGGCTTGTGTCAAACGCTCCCGTCGGCTCGCTTGCGGCGGCAGGCCATTCGCCGCCATCCCCTCACGCTCGAAAATGCTTCGGCATTTCCTCGATTCGCGGATGCGACGACT
>JANQQS010000034.1 GCA_028284955.1 Myxococcota bacterium
CGAGCCGCATCTTCCGTGGCGTTGAACCTGGGTGAGGGACGTCGTCGTCGCGGGCAAGACCGTACGCATCTATTCCGGATTGCCGCGGGAAGCGCTGAGGAAGTCCGCACGTGTCTGCGACTCGTACAAGCTTGGGGCTATCTGCCCGATAACGCGCTTCATCCGGCGTTTGGTCATGTCGACCGAGTACTCCAACTGAGCTGGGGGCTCACGTCTCGATCCTAGAAACCGGAAAACCTGCGGAAAGGCGCTTCGAAGCCTTTCCGCAGGTTTTTGACGCTACCGGCCAGCGAGGCGCACTCGTCTCGCCGCCAACGCATCGAGATGCTCCAGTACAAGCTTCGCATCGTCTTCTTGGAGGTAGCCCCAGGCCACCGCGAGCGACACCGCGGGTTGACTTTCCTTGGCGCTTCCAAGAGCGATCCGAAACAGATGCGTTCGGTCTCGCCCGGTACGTCCATTGGCTTCGGAAAGATTGAGAGCAATCGAGGAAGCGGCAGTTCTTAGTTGCTTGGCGAGGCTCGGATCATGTCGACTGACTGTCGCGACAACCGGCCGCAGATGTCGGATGGTGAGAAGAGAACGTTCGAGGGCATGAAACTTCATCGTAGAGCTCCTGATGTTCGGGTTGAGGGTCACGCCCCGTCTTGGCCCTCAACCCGAACATCAGGAGCGGATGCAGATGCTGAATCTGACACAGACGCCGACGCTGATTCAGAACCAGACGCCGAGAGAGATCCCGATTCAGATGAAGATACAGATACGGACACAGAATCAGCGTCGGATTCGGCATCTGGTTCGGCGTCGGTGTCGGCGTCTGGTTCGGTGTCGGCGTCTGCATCGTCTGCATCCGGCTCGGCTTCAGCACTCAATCGCTCGCACTGCGGAAGCGATCAAAGGCTACAGCGACGACGATGATGGTGCCGATCAGAATTTCCTGCACGTAGTTCGGCACACCCACGAGGGTGCAACCGTTGGCGAGAATCGACATAAAAAACGCGCCCACGATCGATCCAGCGATGCTGCCTGAACCGCCAGACAAGCTGCCACCGCCGATGACTACCGCCGCAATCACGTCAAGCTCTTTGCCAAGTGCAGTCGTGGGGTCGCCCACGGTGAGGCGCGCAAACTGCATCACCCCAGCGAGCCCTGCGAGCAATCCACAAAGCACGTACACGCTGATTTTGACCCTCGCCACCCGCACCCCGCACAGGCGCGCGGTGGCTTCGTTCGACCCGATGGCGATGGTGTGCGTTCCGAATACGGTTCGGCGAAGCGTGGCCGCGAGGAGCAGCGCGAGCCCCATCATCAGCCAGATTCCGGGAGCCACCATGAGCCAGGTGGGTTCCGGCGATTTGGCCATCCATCCGGCAATGCCTTCGGCTGGCGCGTCGACTTTCTGTTCTCCGGCCAGATACTTCGCGAGCCCGCGGGCAATCCCCATGGTCCCGAGCGTGGCAATGAAGGGGACGATCGAGATCCGCGTGATAAGCACACCATTCACCCAGCCCACAAGCGCACCCGCAAGAAGCGCAGCACCCACGGCCCACGGCGCAGCCATTCCTTGGTCGAGCAGCAGCGCGATGACGACGGAGCACAGCGCAATGACGGAGCCAACCGAGAGGTCAATCCCGCCGCTCACGATGACAAACGTCATCCCCATCGCGCCGAGACCGACAATAACGGTCTGCGTGGCAATGGTTTTAAAGTTGTAGATGGAGAGAAAGCGATTCGGCTCGAGCGCCGCAAACAGACCGAACACGAGCAGGAGCCCGAGAAAAGGCCCCATCAACGCGAGCGCCCGTCGCAGTCGAGGCGCGTGGTCGCTCATCGAATCGTTTCCTCGTGACGCTTCGCCTGAGCATCACTGCGCTGACCGCCATTTCGCTCCGCGCCGCTGGCCGCCGCGAGAATCTCCTCTTCGGTCCATGCGCTGGCCGGTCGCGCGGGGCCGAGGTCGCCACGGCACATCACCGCAATACGATCACACATGCCCAGCAGCTCGGGGCTATAGGAGCTGACCATCAAAATCGCTTTCCCATCGCGCGCCAGCCTATCGATCCACTCGTAGACTTCCATCTTGCTGCGCACATCGATGCCCCGAGTTGGCTCGTCGAGCAAGAGTACGTCCGCTTCTTGGTGCAGCAGCCGTGCGATCGCGACTTTTTGTTGATTGCCGCCCGACAATGTCGACACGGGCTGACGGATATCGCGTCGCCGAATCGAAAGCGCGTCGGCAAAACGACGGGTGGCCGCGTCTCGCGAAGCGACCGAAAGCCAACCTCGGCGAGCGTGCGGTTTCAAACGAGACAGCGTGAGGTTTTCGGCAATGGACATCGACGCTGCGAGGCCTTCGTTTTTTCTGTCTTCGGAAAGAAACCCCATACCGTTTCGAATGCGCGCGTAGGGCGACACGCCGACTTCACGGGCGCCAACCACGGTAACTTTGCCCGAGCGTACGGCGGCAAGACCGAATATCGACCGCAAGAGCTCGGTACGCCCCGAGCCAACGAGACCTGCAATGCCCAGCACCTCCCCCCGGCGGATGACCAGTTTGGGTGCGCGTGCCACCGATGGGTCGCGAGATGTAGTCGCGAGCGGCTCAAGTTCGAGCGCAACCGAACCACGAGCCCGCTCACGATGAGGAAACGCTTGTTCCACCGTGCGTCCGGCCATCGCTTCAATGAGATCGTCGAGCGTCGCAGACGCCATCTCGCCCGTGCGCACGGTCGTTCCATCGCGAAGCACGGTGTATCGATCGGCGACGTCCTTCACCTGCTCCAGAAAGTGACTGATGTAGATGAGCGCCACGCCATCATCCCGCAACCGATGCAGCACTTCGGAAAGCCGCGCCACATCGGATAGAGAGAGAGAGCTGGTGGGTTCGTCGAGCACAATGATGCGGGCATCGCTTGCGAGAGCTCGCGCGATTTCCACGAGCTGTTGCTCGGCTGAGCTCAACGTGGAAACGAGTCGATGTCGATGTATGTCGGAGTGGCCGATTCGCTCGAGCGCCTTGGTCACCATCTCTGCATCTTGTCGGTCAAGACGCACGCCGAATCGCGCGCTCTCCCGCCCGAGCATGATGTTCGCCTGCACACTGAGATGCGGCGCGAGGGTGAGCTCTTGGTAGATCATCGCCACGCCAGCGCCTCGCGCATCGCGGGGCGAACGCGGACGATAAGGTCGAAGACGGCGCTGCGAATCGGCGAGCTCTAGCGCACCATCGTCGGCGCGATGCGCTCCGGATAGAACTTTCATCAAGGTGCTTTTTCCGGCGCCGTTTTCGCCAATCAGCGCGTGCACTTCGCCGGCCCGCACCTCGAGATCAACCCCGTCGAGCGCGCGAACTGCGCCAAAACGCTTGCGGACACCCCTCATCGAAAGCAGCGTCGGCGCTGCCCTCACTGTACCCGCGGCTACCGAAGCCAACGCTTCAAGTCGGGCAAAAGAAGCGCCTGCATCTGGGCGTCGTTCATATTGTCTTTCGTCGCGATTTGAACGCCCGTATCGATGCGGCGGTCAACTGTCTTTTTGCTTCGGAAGCGAGCTACCGCGCGGACGCCCTGTTCGCCCATGGCGAAGGGATCTTGAATGACGAGCCCATCGATTTCGCCCTTCTCGAGACCACGCACCAGTTTCTTGCTGCTGTCGAATCCGACGAAGCGAATCGTTCCCGCTTTGCCCACGTCTTGAAGCGCGCGCAGCATGCCGAAGGTGGTCGACTCGTTAGGACAGAAGATACCGTCGACCTTGGTGTTTTTGATCAGCAAGTTTTCTGCGGTGGAGTACGCCGCCTCGGTCGTCGGGCCGCCGTATTGGTTGCTCGAAACGATGTCGATTTCCGGAAAGCGCTTTTTGATGGTGTCGAGAAAGCCCGCCTCTCGCTTCATCGTGCTCGCCGCGCCTTCTTGGTAGCGCATCACCACAACCTTGCCGCGCCCGTCGAGCAACTTCCCCAAATGGTCTGCCGCGAGCTCCCCGCCTTTGTAGTTGTCAGTCGCCACAAAGCTCAGATGGCCGTCCCATTGAATGCCCGAATCGATCACCACCACGGGAATGTTCTCGCCCTTGGCCTCTTTGAGCACGGGAACCAGCGCGGTGTCATCCAGCGGCGCCACCACAATGCCTGCCACCCCACGACTGATCATGTCCTCGATGATCTTGATCTGCTCTCCGCGATCGTCTTCGCGCGCAGGCCCCTTCCAAAACACATCGAATCCAAGCGCCCGACCCGCCTTGTTCGCCCCCGCGTGCACCGACTTCCAAAACTCATGGCTTGTGCCCTTAGGAATCACCGCAACCTGAACGCGCTGAGCGCCTTCCGAAGCGCGCGACGGATCGCCACCGCCCGAAGAACCCGACTTCCCACATGCACCACCTTGGCATGCAAACAGGACCGGCAAGACCAACCACGCAAACGCAGACAAACAACTTCGGTGTCCCATCGAGAGCTTTTCCTTTGTCTTCAGCGGAACCGCGGATCCGTGAACGGGGACCCTGCGATAACCGTATCGCCAGCGTGCATACCACGGACGAAGCGACCCAAGAAATCGATCTGCAACTTGATGGTCACAATGACTCAACGCTCCCCGGGGAACATGACTGCGGTGTACCCTGGGTCTCGATGCGCTTCACCGAGCAAGGTTTCGACGTCCCCGACGCGCTTCGTCGCCAACTGGATTTAGGGGAAGTCATATTTGTCTGCGGAGCTGGTGTTTCTGCTGCAGCATCTTTGTTTCAAGCCAAATCGTCAGGCGACAGCACACGGAACCGGAGTATTCTGGAACGCGTTCAAGCGCTGGTTGAGGAGGCGGAAGTCTCTACATTGTTGCTGGAGTTTGTCGTTCGATGGGCAGCTCCGACAATCGAACAGTATCCTTATCTTCGGAAGAACGATTTGGATACGTTTCTCCGAGTCCTTCTAGAACAGCGGCCGAGTTTGAAAGGCCATGATGCGCTCGCAAAGCTCAAGTACACACCGTAGCCGGTTTCATACGGTCCACGCACGAATCGCTCACTTCAAACGCTCTCGCCAATATCCCGGACGGCGATGTTGGTGAGCCACCGCGTATACAACGGGTTCATCGGCCACCTGCGCGACGAGTAGCGAGTAGCGAAAGCTCGGAAGAGGAAACGCTCGCACGTCGAGCTCCGGTGGGTAGTCGTCCATGCGAGAACCGCTGCCCGGAAACTCTGAGATCCGAGACACGAGTTCTTCAACTTCGGACTCGAGCTTTGCACCGTAGCTGGGTCGCGCCCGCTCTAGATAAGCGATGGCCTCGACCAACTCGACCCGCGCGGCCGGATGAAAGCGAAGAACTGGCATGCCGGATCAAAGCTTCGGGTGATCGATAGCTTCGCGGATGTGCTTCTTTACTTCTGACCACGGCTCCAAGGCGGCTTTACCCCGACGAACTTCATCGATTCTTGAAACGACCTCGTCTCGCCAAGCCTTTCGGACTTCTTCCAGAGATTCCTCCGAGACGCTGTCCAGCAGAGCCTGACCCAGCTGACGGCGTTCGTCTTCTGAAAGGGACATGGCTTCGTCGAGGAGCTTCTTGGTCGAAGACGTCATCCTTGCAGTCTACGGTGCCCAGTCCAAGCTCGCCAGACCCGTCTACGTACAGGACGGTCGCTGATCCATACGCGCCTTCGCGCGCGACGAGGAACAATTGTTGCAGCGCATCCAAGTCTATGGACTCTAGACGCCAGTATCGACTCAGAAGCCATGTGTGCAGCTGCTGTTTCATTGTTGTTTTTAGTGCTTGCGGCGGCGACGGTAGCCCCGAGGCGATCTCGGAAGAAATGACGGCCGATGGCGGCACTGCCGAGGGCACCATGCCATCGAACGCAACCAATCCGGACGGCGGCGATCCTCTTCAGTGCGACGACGTCGTTTCGACGGATCTCGAGCCTGCTCCCGCCGAGCTCATGGTCGTCGCGGATCGGTCCGCTTCGATGTCGCTGTCGCTTTCCTGGGTTCCCAGCGATCGGCCGGGCCGAATTATCCCGCCGCCAGCCGATTCGCCCGATGTGCGTTGGAACGCTCTACAGCGCGCGTTCAATGCTCTGGTTCCGGAGTGGAACGCGCTTGGATTCAAACTCGGTCTCGCTACATTTCCCGCACCCGAGTCGGGCAGATGCGACATTGAGTCAGCGCCCAGGGTCAGTCTCGGGACGTCGCCGAGCGAAATCACGAGCGCCTTGGACGCCGCCGGGCCCACCAACGGAAATACTCCGACCTTCACCGCCTTGGGTGCTGTGTCAACGTACCTCGACTCGCTCCCCGCTGCCTCGAATCCGCGGATGATCCTGCTCGTGACCGACGGCCAACCCAACTGCGGTGGGGATACCGATGACGTTGTCTCGATGGTCACGTCGATTCGCGAGAGGGGCGTCGATACCGTGGTGCTGGGCATCACGCCTCCCCATAGACCTCTCGATGCGACGCTCGATCGCATCGCCAACGCGGGTGGACAACCGCGCCTCGGTGAACCGAAGTTCTACCGTGGAGACTCGCAGGATGCGCTTGAACGCTCACTTCGCGAGATCACCCAGTCTGCATCGGATTGTCGCTTCGTCTCGCCTCAAACCATCAACGGCGCAGACATCACCCGGGTATTCATCGGCGACCGCGAAGTCCCCGGCGACCAGTGGATGCACGACGGCGAGCGCACCGTTGCGCTCCTCGGCCAAGCCTGCGCAGACTCCAAGACGCAGACCGGCCGCGTGCGCATGCAGACTCAAGAATGTGTACCGCGCCGTTGAACGCGCATCGTCGCTGCGGCAACGAACGCCTGCGGGATGGAGAAAGCAATGACACGTGATCCAGTTTCTTCTCCAACATCATTCGAAGATTCACAGCGCGCTGCCGGATTCGGTCTATGTGCCGATGCGCAATCTCATTTGGCGACAGGGGGTGCTTCGGAGCGCTACGATCGTTGATCGACTGGGAGAGCTCACAGGTATAGAAAAGGACGACGACCCGCCGCGCAATGTTTGCTTGCGCTACGGCACCACGGACGCCTCCAAGCTTGCAGAAGATGGGGTGATTAAGGCCCGCCATATTCTCGGCGAGGTTCGAGACGCAGGATTCGATTTGCCCGCTGAGGCGCGCGTTCTTGATTTCGGCTGCGGCCCGGGGTCGGTGCTTCGCGCGCTACAAGAGCTCGCGCCAAACTTTTCGCTCTTCGGCTGTGACCTACAGCGACAACCCATTCGCTGGCTCCGTCGGCATCATCCGATGCTTCACCCCAAGCGCACGTCGCCGACTCCGCCGCTGCCGGCGATTCATTCCGATCTCGACCTCATCTACGCCATCTCGGTGTTTACCCATATGTCGCTCGAACACGCGCAGCTTTGGCTCGAACATTTTGCCGAACGCTTGCGCCCCGGAGCCGCGCTCTACCTCACGTTCATCCCGCCGGATCACGCCGCGTTTATGAAGAAGTTCCGCATCGACCCGAGCGATCTACGCTCCGGTTTCTACTACTCACAAACGCGAAACATCACGATTATCGATCCGGATTTTCTGAACGAACGATTGGCGCGACCCGCGAGGTTCGAATGGGTTTGCTGCAAAACGGCTCCCTATTCGAACGGTCAGAGAGTGGCGATTCTTCGCGCCCCGGCCAGCTAGCGCCGAGCTCGTCGAGATCTATCTGGCGCCGGACGAAGTCGGGCTCGGAACAAGATTTGCTTCATTTGAATGTATGAATCTCCAAAACTGGTGCGGTTTGGGGCCTCTGTATAGTTGCTCTGTAATTTTTACATTCTTAGGCGGATGCGCGAGTGAAGGTGGCGGCCTTAGCTCCCGAACCGGGACGTCTGATGTCGACGGTGGACCCCCTTTGGTGAACACAGCTGGCCCCACGGCTGGGGAAGATGGTTCCCAGTGCGAGGACGTCGTCTCGGCCGATCTTCCGCCGGCTCCAGCGGAGCTCATGATGGTGGCCGATCGCTCAGGTTCGATGAGATTGGGGATCAATGTCAGGTTTGGTAGAAATCCGATCGACCGCCTGGATCCTACAAGCCGTTGGGACGCCGTAAAAAACTCGCTGAACACACTCGCCCCAAACCTGAACAAGCTTGGATTCGAGCTCGGCCTTACGTCATTTCCTGCCCCTGGAAGGGGAAACTGTGATGTCGACGCCGAGCCGCAGATCGACTTCGGCGCTTCCCCCAAGGAAATCACGGATGCGCTCGAGATGTATGGGCCCCCGTCGGGGCAAACACCAATGCTTCAGGCGATTAACGCCGCTTCGAACTACTTGAAGACGCTCCCGAAGAGCGACATTCCCCGGATGATCGTGCTCGCAACCGACGGCAGCCCGAACTGCGGTCACAGCGTGACGCAAGTAGAAACTGCGGTAGGGATACTACACGGTATGGGTGTGGATACGGTGGTCATTGGAATGACGCTCTTCACGACGGAAGACGCGACCGAAGCAGCCGAGCTCGACAACTTAAGTCTGAATAAGATCGCGGACGCCGGCGGACGACCACGACCTGGCGATTTGCGCTACTACGACGTGAAATCCGTAGACGAACTCGAAAACTCGCTCCGAGGCATCGCACTCACCGCAGCCGGCTGCCGTTTCGTACTGCCCGAGCTCCGAGAGAGCGCGGAGTTGGTGGGCGTGCTTCTCGACGATCAGGAAGTGCCGGATGACCAATGGGAGCGCGACGGAGACACGCACGTCAAACTCACCGGTCAAGCGTGCGACGACCTCTCAACCGGCAAGTTCCTTGCGGTACGGGCAGAGTTTCAAGGGTGCAAGCCCGAGGAGCCCGCTGAGACGGTGGAGTTGCTTTAGCCGGCAACGGGAACATTCTTTGCAGCCGATCGCTCTGATGCGATGTACAACCTGGCGACAATCGGGGTGGCTTTTCAGCTGCTCTACCCTTTTCTCTTTTTTCGCGGCATGCGCGAGCGAAAATAGCGGTCTAAATACGCGCACTGACCCGTCGGGGACGGACGGCGGACCACAGTTGATGAACACCGTTGGCCCCACCTCTGATGAGGGCGGTCCCCAGTGTGAAGACATCGTCTCGGCCGATCTTCCTCCATCTCCGGCCGAGCTCATGATGGTGGCCGACCGCTCGGGCTCGATGGCCGGCCCCGTCAATATCAGATTGGGCGACCGTCCACAGGACTTCGACCCGAACGGAAAAACCCGTTGGGACGCTGTGAAGGACTCGCTGAGCACACTCGCCCCAAACCTGAACAAGCTTGGATTCGAGCTTGGACTGACGTCTTTTCCTACCCCCGGAAGAGGAAACTGTGATGTCGACGCCGAGCCGCAGATCGACTTCGGCGCTTCCCCTGACGACATCGTTCGCACGCTTGAGATGTCCGGGGCGCCAACCGGACGCACGCCAATGTTTCAGGCGATTACCGCCGCCTTGACCTACTTGAACACGCTTCCTGAGAGCGACATTCCTCGGATGCTCGTGCTCGCCACCGACGGCGCGCCGAACTGCGGTCATGGGGCAGACGAAGTCGTAGCCACAGTCCGCCGACTACAAGTGTCAGGTGTGGATACGGTGGTCATTGGAATGCCGCTGTTCGCGACGAACCAGGCGTCCGGAGCATCCGCGCTTTTTGAGACAAGCCTGAACAAGATCGCGGTCGCAGGCGGGCGACCGCGACCTGGCGACTTGCGCTACTATGACGTGAAATCCGTCGAGGAACTTGAACACGCGCTTCGAGGCATCGCGCTCACCGCAGCCGGCTGCCGTTTCGCGCTACCCGAGCTGAGAGAAAGCGCCGAGTTGGTGGGCGTACTTCTCGACGACCAAGAAGTGCCAGAAGGCCAGTGGGAGCGCGACGGGGACACGCACGTAAAACTCACCGGTCAAGCCTGCGAAGACCTTTCGACCGGCAAGTTCCTTGCGGTACGGGCAGAGTTTCGGGGGTGTGAGCCAGAGAAACCCACCGAGGCGGTGGAGCTGCTCTGACGCGTCACTCCTGGCGCGTCACTCCTGGCGCTCCGCCCCTGGCTCCCCGGCAGCAGGAACATTCTTTGCAGTCAATCGATCCGATGCGACGTACAACCTGGCGACAGTTGGGGTGGCTTTTCGGCTGCTCTATCCTTTTCTCGTTTTTCACGGCATGCGCGAGCGAAAATAGCGGATTAAGTACGCGCACTGACCCGTCGGGGACGGACGGCGGACCACAGCGGATGAACACTGTTGGCCCCACGACTGAGGAGGGTGATGATCCTCAATGCGAGGATGTCGTCTCGGCAGACCTTCCTCCGGCTCCGGCCGAGCTCATGATGGTGGCTGATCGCTCGGGCTCGATGAACTCCCCGATCGATTTTGTGTTGGGTAGCGATCCGCGGAACCGCTACCAGAACAGCCCAAGCCGTTGGAACGCCGTGGAGGACTCGCTGAGCACACTCGCCCCAAACTTGGACAAGCTTGGATTCGAGCTTGGGCTCACGTCATTTCCCGCACCTGGAAAAGGGGGGTGCAATGTCGCCGCACAGCCTCAGATCGACTTCGGCGCGTCCGCGGACGACATCATTCATGCGCTCGAGATGTCGGCGCCCACGGACGGGAGCACGCCGATGTTTCAGGCGCTTACCGCCGCCTCGAACTACTTGAAGACACTCCCGAAGAGCGACATTCCTCGGATGATCGTGCTCGCCACCGATGGCTTGCCGAACTGCGGTCACCGAATACAAGAAGTCGTCGCGGCAGTCAGCCGACTGCGCGATTCGGGTGTGGACACGGCGGTGATCGGAATGGCGCTGCTCGCAACGAAAAACTTGTCCGACCTGGTCGCAAATCACAACGCAGGTCTGAACATGATCGCAGACGCTGGCGGACGACCACGACCTGGCGACTTGCACTTCTACAACGCTAAATCCGTCGACGAACTTGAACACGCGCTTCGAGGCATCGCGCTCACGGCAGCAGGCTGCCGTTTCGTACTGCCCGAACTGAGAGAAAGCGCCGAGTTGGTGGGCGTGCGTCTCGACGACCAAGAAGTGCCAGACGACCAGTGGGAGCGCGACGGAGACACGCACGTAAAACTCACCGGCCAAGCCTGCGAAGACCTCGCATCTGGCAAGTTCCTCGCGGTGCGAGCAGAGTTTCAAGGGTGTGAGCCAGAGACACCGTCGGAGGCCGTGGAGTTGCTCTAGCGACTGTGCGACGGTGGTTCGAATCCAGACGATCCCTCCAACTCGGGTAAAGTAGAGCTACTGTAGCGCTTCAGCACGGGTTGACGAGGAAGCCGGTTGAATGCTTGGCTCCCGCCTGATCCTTATGCCTACAGAATCCACCGACCACTCGCTTCTCTCTAGACGCCCAGCCCCCATCGAACGATGGGTTCGTCCCTTTGAGCTATTTGCGCACAACAAGGTTGCGGGCGCGTTTGTCTTGATGGGCGCCACCGTGCTCGCCTTGGTTTGGGCCAACTCGCCATGGGCCGACGTTTACGCCAGCATTCTTCAAAGCCACGCCCGAGTCGGCATTGGCTCGTTCGCCATCGACAAGCCAATTTTGCTTTGGATCAACGACGGCCTGATGGCGTTCTTCTTTTTCGTCGTCGGGCTCGAAATTAAGCGCGAAGTTTTGGCCGGCGAGCTCTCGTCGCTCCGCAAAGCGACGCTCCCCATCGCCGCCGCGATCGGCGGCATCGTAGCGCCGGCTGCGGTGTATCTGGCCGTCAACCAGGGCGGCGCTGGGGCTCGCGGCTGGGGCGTGGCGATGGCCACCGATATCGCATTCGCCCTCGGCGTGCTCTTGCTTCTGGGATCGAGAGTGCCCACCCCGCTGAAAGTGTTTCTCACCGCGCTCGCCATCGTCGACGACATTTGCGCGATTTTGGTGATCGCGGTGTTCTACACCGATTCGATCTCGCTCGGCAGCCTAGCCATCGGCACGGTCTTGATTGGTGTCTCGAGCCTCGCCAACTTCGTTGGGGTTCGCAACTCGCTCGTCTACTTCATCCTCGGCACGCTGGTCTGGGTCGCGTTCCTCAAATCGGGCATTCACGCCACGCTTGCTGCGGTGTTGATGGCGATGACAATTCCCGCCCGCACGCGGGTTGACGGAGAACTGCTCGTCACGCGTACCGAAGCTTTGATGAAGGAGCTCAAACAATCAGGCCTGCCGTCGGGCGGGCGACTGCTCACCACTCAGCAACAACACACGCTGCACAATGTCGAGCGTATCGTCGGCCATGCCACCGCGCCGCTTCAGGAGCTGGAGCATACCCTCATGCCCGTGGTGACGTTTTTTGTCATGCCGGTGTTCGCGCTCGCCAACGCTGGACTCAGCCTCGGCGGCGACATGGCCAGCGCGCTCTTCGATCCCATTTGCTTGGGCATCATCGCCGGACTCTTTATCGGCAAGCAGGCAGGCATTTTCGGGTGCGCGTTCATCGCGGTGCGCCTTGGAATTGCCGATTTGCCGAGCGGAGTAAGCTGGCGCCAAGTGCACGCCGTATCGGTGCTCGCGGGCATCGGCTTTACGATGGCGCTCTTCGTCGCGAGCCTCGCATTCGCCGATCCAGCGCAGCAAGAGATTGCCAAAATCGGCATCCTACTCGCCTCGCTACTGTCGGCGATGGTCGGCGGCACATTGCTTTCAGCGTCCTCGAGGCGTTCACCGACTTCAGAGTCGTCCCCGACGCAACCTTAGGTCTGGGGCAAAGCAGACGCGTACGCGTCGATGTCGCGTCGACTCATGCCCAGCTGTCGTGCCAGGTTTCGCCAGCCAACAAACGCGCCTGACACCTCGTCGACTATCGTTTTAGCTTCCGCGTGTCGCAGCGCGAAGTACTTGGCGGCGCGAAACGCGAGATCGATATTCGCATCCGGTCCTTCCTCAGAAATCCAAGTGGAAAGCTCCTTGGCTTTTTCTTCAATCGGAACCGGGTTGAGATCGTAAGCCGGCGAGAGCCGCCATTTGCCGTCCCCGTCATACAAAAAACCATGATTGCGCAAATGGTCATCGAGATTCGACGCGAGCACGTTGAACACAATTCGGCGCCAGAGTTCGTGCAGATCGCGGGTTGGCGCGCTCGAATGCATTCGGATAACCTCGGCGATGTCCGTATAGGCAGCTTCGTTTCCATCGTCGAGATCGAGCAGCGTCATCGCGGACAAGAAGGGAATACGGCGCTCTCCGTCGCGGTCGAATCGCTCAATCAGCGCCACCGGCCGACCGGCAACATCGAGCAGACGCGCGTTCGCGGTATGGACACCGGCTTTTCGAGCAAGGGTCATCGCCAACACCTCGCCATGCGGAATGCTGCGATGGTCATCGTTTTTTGAAAACTTTGCCACGGCGAGAGTGCCGTCTACCTCCTGAACCACCGATTTCGGACGCGCGCCACCGATTGGGGAGCCCTCGTTCAACAAAAGCCTGAGGTCTTCCGCGCTTTCTGTTTCCTCCCGAACGGCGTCGGCAGCATTGAGCAGTGCGGGCAGGCTTACGAGCGGTGGCACTCGGTAGCGACCGATATCGTGATCAAATGTCTCTTCGCCCACTCGTTTGTATCGAAGCGCTCCGATGCGGGTTCCGTCATTGATGCCCAAGAGATAGTCGACTTCCGTCAAAGTTCGCCGCTCGCCGGCCTTGCGGAACGCACGTCTGATCAATTGCTGCCCCCATCGATCAGGAGCGGTATCTCTCAACGCACCCGGCAACGCCGATTTGTTGGACGTTCGATGGAAAGATGTCCGCTGAAGCGGCAAGTTTTCCGGATCAATGGCAAAGGCCTGTGGCGTTTCGAGCCAGTTGGCTGCGTATTCAAACACTGAACTTTGGCTACGGGACTTCTCGATGCAATGACATCTTCCAACCCGGGAGGTGGCGTTGTCGAATTCGATGTAGACCTCAATCGTTTGAGTCATCGGCGCGACCTCTTGCGACCGCGGTCCACAAAGCGTTTTGGCAACTGGCCTTCTTCGATATCGAGGCCGAGCGTATCGTCACGTCGGTCCGCGATGTCTCCAAGACCGTCTACCAGACCGAGGATGCTGAGCACGGTGGCGTATATCCCCATCGAAACGGTGGGGTCACCGCGTTCCACTTTATGAAGCGTGCTTCGACTGATGAACGCCCGCTCCGCCATCGACACGGTAGACATCCGTCGCTTTTTGCGCGCGATGGCAATGTCGCGGCCGAGCTTTTCGAGAGCCTTTCGCGCTCGGCGCGGCAATGTATCGGGAGCCGCCGATCTCATTGACTTATATAATGTACACAAAAATATCTAATGTCCAATATATTGGACATTCATTGGGACTAGCGCAACGTCAACTCGCCGCGCTCATCGTTCCAAATCGAGAGTGGCATCTCGCTCCGGCGGAGTCCGAAGCCTTGATAGATTCGCGTGAGCAACGACCACATCGCGCGGTCGGGTGCTTCGATGAGTGTTGATGCCGGGAGAAGAAGCGGTCCGGCACGAAGGTTGGTTTCTACCGATTCTCTAGGATCCGCGAGGTCGTAATGGTTCGTGCCTGGACTTCCCCCGCGCAGCGTGCGGCCGCCGATGCCCACCAAACCAAAGTCCACCATGCACGAGATGGAGTCGCTAAGCTGATGATCCTTGTAGATGGCGGTCGCCAATCGAAACATCGACGCAGGAAACTCTGCCAACGCGCTGGGGAACAGTTCTCCCTCAGGTTTTTCTAGCCGCGACAAACGAGCGCGAAATACTAGACGACCATCGTCGTGCAGCTCGAGTCGATAGAAAGGATGTTTCTTGCCTTCCACGATGGAATGTGGAGCGAGCGAGGGAAACTCGTACGTATGGAAATTGAATCCGAGCTCTCGATTGCCAGTGGCGGGAGGTTCGTGAACGTAACGCTCCATGTCCTTCAGATACGAGCCCAGGTCGATATCGCGGGAGTGTTCCGGCATGGCGAGCACCCAGAGGTGGCTTTCCTTCGTTTTGAGCTCTTCGTCCCAATAGTTCGCAGCGCGTCGTTTGAGTTCATGTTCGGACGATTCGCTTTTGCCGAATCTCTCGCGGAGCTCCTCCCGTGTCATCAAACGAATACGGGAATCCACCCGCAATGGGTAGTAGCGATATAGGTTGTTGTGTAGCTGGGCGTAAGGGCCACGCGGGCCGCGGTTCGTTTGAATTCGAAGTACAGCGAGTTCGCCTTCGTGCACGACCTCGATGCTTAGTTCCGCGGATTCAGGCGACGGCTCGATGGTGGCCACCATATGATCGAAGAGCCGACTTCTTGCTTTGTCTGCATCCGCAATAGGTTCAATTTCGTTCGCCACCTCCGCGTCCTCCGCGACGCCCACCCAAACCTCACCGCCTTCGGCGTTCAACATCGCCACGACTTCGCGGGTGATTTTTTCCGGACGCTCCAAAGCTTGTCGACCCTTGAACTCCAAGCGCTGATCTTCGCGTTTTCCAAGAGGCACGTTCATGATGCCGACCGAGCATGCGAGTCGAGCGCTTGCTTCACATCCGATACGAAGGTTCGAAGAGGTAGGCATCGGACCCCATCTCGGACCTCTTCGGCCAAGCCACCGTATACGAGAAGCGCAGGCACCTCGAGGTCGGCAGCGAGCTGCTTTAGGCGCGTGAGCTTCTTGCGCTCAGGACGGCGACTGTGGGTGACCTCGACGGCGCAAGACAAATCAGAGCCTTGGACGAGAAAATCGACTTCCGCGCCCTCGTCCTGTTTGGGTTTCTTCGGACGATAAAGGTGAACCTTTGCGCCGCTGACTCGCGCGTGCTCACGAAGATGCCGGAATACGATTGCCTCAAACGTTCGAGCACGAACGTCGGGATCTGTTCGGGGATCTCGCGCAAGCGAAAAGGCCATTAGCAAACCATGATCCGAAGCGTAGAACTTTGGATGCAGCCGCGCCTTGACGTTTCCGAGTGGTTGTTTTTGCCAGCGTTCCAATCGCGTGACCAACATGGCGTCTTCGAGCATACGAACCCATTTCTCCATCGAACGCTGGTCTGGCGCTCGCCCGTCTTGTTGAAAAGACTCCCCGATCTTTTTCGCGTCAAAAAGCGACCCCGACGATTCGAGAAGGTACCTCAACAAGAGGGTGACACGTTCGCCATCGACGGGGTTGCGCCGCGCCAGGTCTCTACGAATGGCTTTGTTTGCGATATCGTCTCGCAGGCGTCTCCATACGAGTGGAAGCGGATCCGTTTGTACAAACTCAGGAAACCCACCGCGCGCGAGATACTGCTCGAGCGCGCTCGGCAGGCGTTCTTCAACGTCTTCTGCGTTTTCGTCGGACCGCCGTTGGAGCGACAAGAACTCATTGTATGTCAACCCTTCGACGTCGAGCTGGTCCCAACGACCAACGCCCGACTCCTCCGAGCCTTCTTGAAGCAACGCGGCCGATGAGTCCGTCGCGACAATGCGATGGGTTTGTCGATCGACGGCACGCTTGAGCCACCGCGACCACTCCCGCGCCGAGCCGATTTCGTCAAGGACGAGCAGTCGCGGTCGATCGCGATGGACGCCTGGCGGTTGAATCTTGACGAGTTCTTCGGGGGATACTTTCTTGAGCGGAACTCGTTCATCTGAGAAATCGAAATATGAAATGTTGGAAGCGGGCCAACCGGCTGCGAGCAGATCGGAAATCGATTGAAGCAACATCGTGGTTTTGCCGACCTGACGCGGTCCGCGAAGCAGCAGCGCCCGCCGCGGGTTGCGGTGAATGTGTTTGGCGATGTCCGCACACAAGAAGCGACGGTTCGGACGTGAAGGCGCCAGATCCTCGACGCGCCCCTCCCTCCACCATGGGTTCTGCTGCTCTGCGATTTCACCATATAACATTGCAATGTTAGAATATCGTCACCAATAACACATCGCAATGTTATCAACAATTGCTGAAAAAAAATAGTGGGTTAGCTGGTTCGCAGGGATAGAGAAGCCTAGTCATTTTGGTCAAACGATGGTTTGCTGCGGAGTCTGGCAATCGAATTTCGGAGCCCGGGTGACGCGTAGGAGACGGCAATGAAGCAGAAAGTGGCGATTTTTTGGCCGGGGGATGCGCGGGCGCGTCCCAACGAGCTTGCGGTCGACCATGCGCAGCAGGCTACCGCGCAGCTCGAAAAGGCGTTTGCGCGGCTCGGAAAGAAGACGTTTCGCGTGGAAGGTTTTTTGTCGAAGCCGAGCGATGCGATCGAGAAGCTTGGCCCGATCGATGACCCCTTAGTGGGCGTGTTTGTGCACTGGTGCTACGGACCGCATACCACCGACGGCGTGGCGGGAGGCGACAATCCGCTGCTTCTGGCGAGCAACTTTTCGGGGCGCTGGCCGGGCCTGGTGGGCCTGCTCAATACCGGCGCGTGTCTCGCGAGCCTAGGCCGTTCACATGCACGCATTTGGACCGACGCGGACGATTGGTCGAGCGACGAAGAGTTCATGGAGCGGCTCGACCAGTGGTGCAGCTCGGGTCGCATCGCGTACGGAAACGAAGAGATCTCGCATCACGCGGCGGTGTCTCCTGCAGCCTCAACATTGGCGAAGCAGGTCGCGCAGGAGCTCAAACGCCGCCGCGCGCTGGTTCTGATGCTTGGCGACACGTCGATGGGCATGATCAACGGCTACTTCGGACCGCGCCTCCTTCACCGCTACGGATTCGCGGAACACAAGGTGGACCAGGCGTGGATCATCGAGCGAGGGCGCCATATCAACGACGCGCGCATCGACGATGCGTTTTCATTCGTGAAGGCCAAAGGCGTGACGTTTCATTGGTCCGATCCCCATGGATCCGAGCCGGGCGCGGAAGACTTCGACCCGGAAAGCACCAAAGAACAGCTCCGAGACTATCTCGCGGTGGCCGACATGGTGCAGGAGTTCAAAGCGGATTGTTTGGGGTGGCAATATCAGCTGGGCCTCATCGAATCGCGGCCGCCCTCTGACTTCGCCGAAGGGCTCTTCAACTCCACCTGCCGGCCCGAATCGAACGGCGATACCATCGCCTGCGCAACCGAAGCGGACCAAGGCAACGTCGTTCCTATGGAGCTGATGAAGCGCTTGCTCAAAGCGAAAGGTCTTCACCAGGCGGTCATGTTCCACGACGTTCGCTGGGGCGGCGCGCACGAAGGTCGCTTTGTATGGGTGCTGCTCAACTCGGGGTCGTGCGGAGCTTATGCGTTCAATCACAACCCAGACTCGCTCGAAGGCGTGCACAGCTACCGCCAACCCTCGCTCTATTTCCCCACCCCGGGGGGCACGTTCGCGGGTGAAAGCTTGAGCGGCGACATCACGTGGGCTCGCGCGTACGACCTCGGCGGCGAACTCTGGATGGACATCGGCCAGGGCGAAGCGCTGACCTTGCCGCCCGCCCTTCGCGACGCATGGTGGGAAGGCACGACGCGTGAATGGCCGTTCATGGCGGCTGACCTGGGCATCGGACGAGACACCCTCATGGCCCATTACCTATCCAACCACGTCGCCGTGGCCTACGGTAATATCTTCGAAGAAATGGTGGCGTTGTCCCTCGAGATGGGCTTTCGAATTCGGCTACTCGGGTCGCGCTAAATCCGCCTGGGTTGGACACCACTCATACGCGCGCCACGTTCCAAACGGTTGCGCATGAGCGTCCACGATCACCTGGAGCGCCCATCGGCTATTCGGGTATGGATCGTAGCCTTTGTCGGAAAACCCGGCTCCGAGAGATACTCCGAAGGCCGGCGCGTCCGAATAGGGGCGCACGAGCACATCGATCTTCACATCGGATCCGCCGACGCTGTGCCAGGAAAGCTCGACGTCGTTTAGGGCGAAGTCGTCAGGGACAAGACCACGACGATTCAGCGGCGCGAGATGAGCGAGTATGGATTCTCGCACGCCCTGGTGCTCCGCGGCGTCGAGATCGACGATTCCCTCGCTTGTCCCGGCCATGCTCGTCTTGGCTTGGCGTGCAGCGATTCGTGCGGCATCAATCGCGCGTTTATCCAGGACGGCTCTCTGGAAGACATTCACGATCTTCGCCTCGTTCGCACAAAAGTTTTGGCGGCTGGCTCGATACGTTTCCCACGTACGCACCCAGTGATCGAGGGTGGCGTCAAGACTCGTCCCCGATGATGCATCATCAAGCCCAGCGCCGACTAGCGCGGGAGTGCATATGCTTTGACTCATCGTGTCGCTCACCCTCTGTTCCACAGTAAACCAACGCGCGGTCTCGCGGCCGTCGAAAACGACCCGTTCACTCGCGAGCTTCTTTGCGTCAGAAGAATATCGGTCTTCTTGTCGGTCCACCACGCGGCCGAAACTCAACGACAACTTCAACGCTTGAGCCCAGCTTTGACTGGATACCTGAGTCAACTTGGGACGTAGTTCAATGGATACCGACTCGCTATAACCGTCTCTCCGCAGGTCGAATCGATCGCGGTACGAGGTTTTGTGCTGCGGATCGTACTCGACTTCGATATCCCAATCGTTGACTGGGTCTAGCTGCTGAGACGGCGCGAAAGCGATTTCGCTCAGTCGCTTCTTGAGCTCCGCGGTCACCAAACGCGCCGTCTGATCATCTGCTTCATCTTCCGAAAAGTCGGGACTAGTCAACGGCTTCTCCCTCTCCTGACTCTCGCCGCGCCGAAAGGACAAGAAGGCCTTTTCCTCTACGTACTTGGTCATCACGTCGCGTAGCGATCCGCAATAGAGGGAGTGAAGTTCAGCCACACCGACCAGCGCATTGCGAAAGTCGCTCGCGCTCAGTTCACCAAAACTCGGCCGGGCGGAAGATTTTTCCTGCCCTCCGGGTACTTCGTCCCCCGGCCTCGCGGCACATCCGGCGGCACAGAAAACGAATGAACACGCCACCGACGCGATTTGAAGATACTGACGAGACACCACAAGCCCTCCGTGAAGACACTGGCTAGCTTTTTTGGCCAGCGTTTTCACCCATCGCAGCAACAACCGTACCGCTGTCGTACGCGCAAGAATTCCGCGATAGGTGCCGCCGCGCCTCCGTCGTAAGCCCCACCGTCGCAAACCTCACCGTCGCAAACCACAATCTTGTAAATTCAAAATCAGAAATTAAATCGACAACATCTGACCATCAAGTATACTAAATCACTGTGTTTCCTCGGAAAATCGAAAAGAGACTGAGTTCCTATCGGGATAAATATCGGTGCATTGCGCTGATCGGGCCGCGCCAGTCCGGCAAGACCACATTGGCCAAAGCGGTCTTTCCTGACCACCGATATGTGTCCCTCGAAAACCCCGACACGCGTCGACGCGCCCTTGAAGACCCGCGCGGGTTTCTTCGCTCGATCACAACTCACTCGGTGCTCGACGAAGTGCAGTACGCCCCCGACTTGCTGTCCTACCTGCAAGAAATTCTCGACGACAAAAGCGATCTTCGACAGTTTATCCTCACCGGCTCGAATAGCTTTCAGCTGAACGAAAAGATCTCTCAGTCGCTCGCTGGACGAGTTCGTCTGCTCACCGTCCTTCCTTTGCTCCGCGATGAAATTCCTCCGGAGCGCCAGCCGCGCACCGTAAATGAAACGCTATGGATGGGTAGCTACCCGCGCATTTATGATGAGGACCTCGATCCGACCGATTGGTACGCTGACTACTACAACACGTACGTGCAAAAAGATGTGCGCGCCTTGCTCGAGGTGCAAAACCTCGGGCTCTTCGACACCTTCTTGAGGCTTTGCGCGGGACGAAGCGGCCGGCTCGCAAACTTTTCGGGCATCGCCAGCGAAGCGGGCATCTCTCAGCCAACCGCGACGCGATGGGTCAGCATTCTTGAAGCGAGCTACCTTTTATTTCGACTGCAACCCCACCATCGCAACTTCAACAAACGCATCACTAAGTCGCCAAAGCTCTACTTCTACGACGCGGGGCTGATGTGCTACCTCCTCCGCATCACCAAGCCTGAACAACTCGCCGCTCACCCGTTGCGCGGCGAGATTTTCGAGACTTGGGTAGTGTCCGAAGCACTCAAGAGCTACCGCGCCCGCGGGCTCGAATCGCCGCTTTATTTCTGGCGTGACCAACATGGCCACGAAATCGATCTCATCATCGATCGATCCACATACCTGGACCCTGTCGAAATCAAATCCGGCGCTACGTTTCACTCCAGTTGGCTCAAGCACATCGAATGGTTCAACGAACTTCAACGAGGAACCGATAGCACGGTCACACATGGAGCAGTCGTGTACGGCGGAGACGAATCCTTCGAGCATCGCCGAGCGCAGATCCTCAGTTGGACCAACTTCGCCAACCAACTCCACCAAGACTAGAGTACGGCGTACGAAATATACGTATCCCAGCTAAACCGTTTGATGCGCAGGTCGCGCACGCCGACTTCGTCGAGCAGGGCGATGGTTTCTCCGGGCCAGAGCTTTGAGTTGAGTTCGTCGAATACGATGATTGCTCCTTTGGGCATGCGCGGAACAAAGTGGTGGAGCGCGGCGCGCGTGGGCTCGTAGATGTCGATATCCAGGTGCAAGAGGGAAACCAAGGTGTGCGGGTTTTCTTCGAGGTATTCGGGAATGGTCTTCGTCACATCGCCGCGCACCAGCTGGACTTTGGGAATATGGCCAAGCTGTCGGTTTTGGTCATAGAGCTCGATGCAGTTTTGAATGTCGGCCTGAGCGTCGACATCACCAAACGCAAATCCGCCTGCTTTGGATTCCGCCGCGATGCCGGTTTTGTCCTGGTCGGAGAGGGAAGGAAATCCTTCAAAGGTGTCAAAACCGATGACGCGTCGCTGCGAGTTGAGGGGCTCGAAGATGCTGCTGGCATGGGCCCAGGTCATCAAGCTTCCGCCGAAGAGAACTCCGCATTCGACCACGTCGCCTTGAACCTCAAGCGCCTGTCGAAAAATCTCCACCCGAGACAAGAAGCGAGTGATGGTGGCGCGAGGGACAAACTTGGTAAAGTTGTAGAGCTTTTCGTAACTCGTTCCCGGCGCTTCGTCGAAATAGCGCTGCACCTTGCCTCGATAGTCTGCTTCTTCAGGCTTCTGAGTTTTTTCTTTGAATCGATATACGTCTTTGGGCCCGCTATCCGTCATACTTGCTCCCTTTTCTCAGCGTCTCGCTCGCTGGTGGATTCATTTCGCCGGTCGCTGGCTACCGCGCCGGGATGGATTTCGGTGAAGTGTCGACCTTGGCGATAAAAACAAGGCCACCCTTCGCGCGCGCTCGCTTCATGCTCCATATCGCAATACCGGTAGGTGAGCGTCCATCGAGGCGCGGCGCTTCGATTTGGTGAGCTTCGATGCACCGTCATGATATCGAAGAGCACCACGTCGCCGACTTCGACGGGCTGGCGTATCGGAAGGCATGATTCGAGAAGCTTGGGATCGGCGGCGCGAAAGTGACCATCGGCGCGCACTTCGGTGGGCAAGAGCCCTCTTCGATGCGAGCCAAGCAAAACCTCCACCGGTCCAGCGTCCATGGAAACAGAACGAAGCGGTGTCCAGACCACCACACCTCGCCGGCTTCCCATGGCGTAGGGATAGTCTTGGTGCCAATGATCGAAGAGAAAACGCTCTTCACCTGGCAAATCAATTCGGACGATGATGTTGTTGCCGATGGCCACGAGGGGCGTATCCATCAGTTCCTGGACCATGCGTACGAGCCGTGAATCAGTGCCTATGCGACGAGTCGACACCAGTTTCATCGCCGCGTCGTACACCGCCGCCAAACGCCCTCGTTCACGCTGCGCGAGCGCAAGTGTGCCTTCCGCGAGGTAGTCAATATCGCCAGCCTTCCGCCGGATGTAGCTTTCGCGATGGCGCTGAGAATACGCCGGCGACGCGCATTGCCGAAGCTGAGTTCGAACAAGGCGTTCCATATCTTCAGAGACTCGTTGAATCTCGTACGGGTCGAAGAACCCCTGCAAGACGACACAGCCGCGCTCCGAAAAAAGCCTTCTGAGCTCTTCCGAGGGAATGCCTTGATCGTCCATCATGTCGGTTGAACGTCGCGCGACTTCTGTCCCTTGTCCATGAGGAGTCACCGACTGCGCGAGACGACTGGCGGTTAAAGTCATGAGCGGCCAGAGTCATGAGCAAAGACCGATCCAAACCTTGACCGCGCGCTCTGCCGAGAATCCACGAACGAACTCCGAACCGGGGCAGGATTCGCGTCAGCTCTTTGACGCACGCATCGTCATCGAGCGTCATTCTCATGACGCCCCCATGAAGAACGAGCGAAGAAGGCGCGAGGGAAGATCGTGAAAGACGGCCTTCACCCTGCCATTCGTCCTGGCGCGCCAATTGCTTTAGCGAACTTCAGTGCAAGCCGAGCTTCAAACCACCCCCACGGGTCAGCCAAGCCTCAGGCGCGGCCACGAATGGCTTGAAGACGAGACCGACCCTGTCGCGGGCGCGGCAGCGTGCATTCGAGAAGACCAGGTCGCGGGCGCGGACCACGTCGTCCTCTTTGGCGCGGGCCTGGGCTACCGCATCCTCTGGCTTCGAGAGCTCGGCGTCGCGCGTCCCATCGTCTTTGAACCTGAACCATCGATCTTGGAGCTCTCGCGAAACGCCGTCCCGGGAGCTCTCGAAGGCGCGGCAACGTTTACGAACTACAGTTCGCTACTCGCTCACCTGCGCACGGAGCTCTCCTGCGGCGAACGCATGGTGCTGCTTGCTCCGCCCGGATATCAGCGGGCGTTTCCCGCGGAGCACCAAAAAGTCCAGGAGTGTCTTCGCGATGCGCAGGGCTTTGCGCAACTACGCCGCAACACTGTCGACGAACGCTTGGTTCATTTGGTCGAGTCCGCGCTTCATAACCTACCCAAACTCGCTCGAGTTCCCGCGATGGAATCCGTTTCCTCGCCTCTGGCGTCACGCCCCGCCTTTATCGTCTCCGCCGGCCCCTCGCTCGATGGCAATGCTCACTTGATTCCCGACGCCGCGCAACGAGGCGCGATCATCGCCGTGAACACCTCCGCCCCAGTGATTGCCGCGCAAAACCAAGATATCGACGTCCTGGTCAGTATTGAAGCGATTTCGGTCCGAGAATCTCTACAGCGAGTCGCGGACCGCACGCGCGTACTGGCGCTCGATCTATGCGCCAACACGCAGAGCTTTGACGTAAAAGGCCCATCCAAAATCGCGTTCGTGTCGAAGCAAGCAGGCCTCGACGACCTCTGCCGGGATCTGAAGCTCTCCGGTCTCGCCTACGGCCCCAGCGTCGCCACCGCCGCGTTCCGCCTCGCCTGTCGATGGGGAGCTGACCCTATCGTGCTATTGGGTCAAGATCTCGCGTTTCCTGAAGGCCGCGTCTACGCCAAAGGCACCGGGCGCGAAGGGTGGCGCGTCGATGCGGAAGGCGACGTGTTGCGCTTTCGACGCGACGAACACATCAACCGGCTCTTCGAATCGCATGGCCTCAGGCGCCCCTCCGACGAACAGCCACGACTATGTGTCGATGCATGGGGCTCTAACGGCAACGCGACCCGTGCCACCAAGAAAACCGTGGATACAACCTACGACCTCACGTGGTTTCGGCGCTGGTTCGAAAACGCCGCAAAAGAGGATCGCTCCGGTCGGCGATTGATCAATGCCACCGAAGGCGGCGCTTCCATCGAAGGGTTTGAAGAACGAACGCTCGCATCGCTTCTGGACGAACTTCCAACACGAGAAGCATGCCTCGGCAATGCGATCGGCCGCGCCAAACCGCTATCCAAGAAGCGCATCGACCAGGCGCGTCGCTCTCTGCAGCGCTCGGCTCGACGCGTGGCCCACGAAGCGGAGCGTTTCGCCAAAAGCAAAAGCGCTCATCAGGCAAACATCGCGCTCCAAACCGCGAAAGCGTCCTCCGTAGTCTGGGCCCACGCGCTCGGCGAAGTGCAGCGCATTCAGGCCGACGAATCGCTTCCTCCGATCGAGCGCACCATCGGAACGATTCGCGCGCTGCGCCGATCGGCGAAACAGGTGATGGCGTTGCTCTCATGACCGACCGGACCCACGCCACGCAGGCTGAACCCGTGCAAACCATGGCCAAGCGAACCATGCAGATCGGATCGCGGACCCTCGGAGATGCTCATCCTCCCTTGGTGATCGCCGAAATCGGCATCAACCACGAAGGCGACATGGACAAGGCTCGCCGAATGATCGATGACGCTGCAAACGCGGGTTGCGAATGCGTGAAGTTTCAGTGCCACGTCATCGAAGACGAAATGATTTCAGCCGCCCGCGACGTGATTCCCGGCAACGCCGACGAATCGATTTGGAACATCATGGAGCGATGCGCCTTCTCCGAGGCGCAAGAACGAGAGCTCAAAGCCTACGTCGAGGAGCGCGGGCTTCTCTATTTATCGACACCGTTTTCGCGCGCGGCCGCCGACCGACTCGAATCTATGAATGTGCTCGCGTACAAAATCGGATCGGGCGAATGCAACAACTACCCCCTCATCGATCACATCGCATCGTTTCAAAAGCCGATCATTTTGAGCACGGGCATGAACGACCTCCAGTCGGTCGCACGCGCCGTCGACATCCTCGAGCGCAAGCACGTGCCCCACGCCGTGCTCCAGTGCACCTCGATGTACCCCACGCCCTACGACAAAGTGCACCTCGGCGCGCTGAAGGAGCTCCGGGAAGCGTTCGCGAACGCCGTCGTGGGTCTGAGCGACCACTCGCTGGGCATCTACACCGCGCTCGGAGCGATTCCGCTGGGCGCGAGGATTCTCGAGAAGCACTTTACATCAGACCCAACCTGGCCTGGCCCGGACGTACCCATCTCCATTTCGCCGCCCGAACTTGCTGAGCTCGTCACGGGATCGCGAGCGATCTTCTCGGCCCTCGGAGGAAGCAAATCGATTCTCGCCGACGAGCAGCCGACCATCGATTTTGCCTACGCTTGCGTGGTGACAACCCAAGCCGTACGCGCAGGCGAGCCGCTCACCAAGGACAACTGCTGGGTCAAGCGACCAGGCACCGGTGAAATACGAGCCGAGCACTACGGTTCGGTCCTCGGGCGAGCCGCGACGCAATCCATCGCCGCCGATACACAACTTCGCTGGGATCACCTTCTTTCGAATGACCAGGGTCCGCCGTCCCATGTCTCATGAAACTTCACCGCCGGACGGCAAGAGCCTCCCTGTGAAAACCAACCACGAAGGCGCACCCCGACGAGTGGTGTTCGTGACGGGCACGCGCGCTGATTTCGGAAAGATCAAGTCGCTCATTTCAGCGTTGAACGCAGATCCGATTCATTTCGAGGTGCACATCTTCGCCACCGGCATGCACATGGAACCCAAATATGGGTCCACCGTGCGTGAAATCGAAAAATGCGGGTTCCGCAACATCTATCGCTTCGCCAATCAATCCGGACAAGGAATCATGGATCGCGCGCTCGCCCACACCATTCTGGGGTTTGGCGACTATGTGCGCCGTATTCAGCCTGATTTGATCGTGGTCCACGGTGACCGGGTCGAAGCCCTCGCGGGAGCGATGGTGGGCTGCCTGCAAAACATTCGGGTCGCCCATGTGGAAGGTGGAGAAGTCTCCGGCACCATCGATGGGGTTATCCGGCATGCGGTCAGCAAGATGAGCCACCTTCATTTCGTCTCGAACGATGACGCAAAGAAGCGACTGGTACAGCTCGGCGAAGTTGCAGACTCGATTCACGTCATAGGCTCGCCCGACCTCGACATCATGCGGTCAGCGCGTCTCCCTTCGCTCGCCGCAGCAAAGAAACATTACGAAATCCCCTTCGACAACTACGCCCTATTGGTGTTTCACCCCGTCACCACCCAGCCACAGCAGCTCGAGCAACAAACGCAAGAACTGGTCGCCGCCGCGCGTGAGAGCGGCCACAACTTCATCGCGATTTACCCGAACAGCGACACCGGCTCGCATACCATCCTCAAAGCGTACGAAGCCAAGCTCGCCAGACAACCGTGGGCCCAGGTATACCCTTCGATTCGCTTTGAGTTCATGCTGGTGTTGCTCAAGCACGCGCAGTTCGTGCTGGGAAACTCGAGCATGGGGATTCACGAAGCACCGTTTTACGGCGTGCCCACCGTCAACGTCGGAAGTCGCCAGGACGGCCGGAGCCACAACCCCCACATTCTCCACGTCGAACCGGCTCGCTCGGCCATTCTGCCCGCGATCGCGCGCGCGAAACGCCTCAAAGCCACCCTCAAGCCGATACGCGAGTTCGGAGACGGGGACAGCCACCAGCGCTTCTATCGGGTGCTCAAAACAGAATCGCTTTGGCAATCGAGCATGCAGAAACGCTTCTGCGATCTTCCATTGATTTCTGCAGGCGCTAGACGATCAGGAATCGCGGCATGAGCGTCTTGGCCATCATTCCTGCGCGCGGAGGGTCCAAAGGCCTACCCGGGAAACACCTCCGCATGCTGGCCGGCAAGCCGCTTATCGCCTGGACCCTCGAGGCGGCATTGTCGGCTCGATGCATAGATCACGTGGTCGTCACATCGGACGACTCCGCGATTCTCCAAGTCGCCCAACAAACCAATCGGCGCGCTTGCGTACGAACGCTGCTTCGCCCGAGCGAACTCGCTCAAGACGACACCCCGAGCGAACCCGTCGTCGCGCACGCGCTCAAAGCATGTGCCGACATCGCGTCATCGATTGTCGTGCTCCTCCAACCAACCTCACCCCTGCGAACCGCCGAAGATATCCGCCAAGCCCTCGACAAGCTCAAAGACAACGCGGCCGACGCAGTGATCTCGGTCTTCGAACCACCCCACTCGCCGTACAAATGTTTCATTGAACGACACGATGGATGCCTGAGCGGCGCCATCAACGACAACGCGCCCTTTCAACCTCGGCAGAGTCTGCCTCGCGCGTGGATGCCCAACGGCGCCATCTATGCCGTACGCACCGCGCGATTCGAACGCACTGGACGACTCTTCGGTGAACGGACGCTTCCCTACGTGATGAGCGCCGCGCGAAGCGTAGACATCGACATCGAAGCCGATCTTGCCCAGGCGGAACAGTGGATTGGTCGGGAACAGCTTAGTCGGGAACAGCGGCTTGGTCGGGAACAGCGGCTCAATCGAAAACAGTGGATCGACGAGAATAGCGAGACGAATCAAATCTCCAACGAAGGCCACGAGGCTCATCATTCCGCGCAGGTCATTTCATGAGCTGTGAACCAATGGGCGGGGTCGTGACCAGAATACCGCTCGCAACGCTCAAGCCTGGCGTAAACCTCGTGGACGATGGGCGCTTCATCGTATGGCTGGCGGCCGACGGTCGCGCGCGTGCCGCCTACAACCGCTGCAAGCACCAAGGCGCCCGCCTCATCCCGCGCCAAGGCTGCCAACTGGTATGTCCACGCCATGACTGGACCCTCGATGCTGCGAGCATGGTCTACCTCAATCCTCGAGGAAACTTGCGCCAACCTGAGCTTCGCGTGGTGCAAGAAGGTGACGCGCTGTGCATTATGGATGACCAGAGCTTGACGGATGACCAGAGCTTAACGGATGACCAGGGCATCAATGGCGACCGGTGCATCGCGATGCCTGGAGGGCTCGCGGATCGCGAAGCGTTGTCGGCAGGAGAGTTTCAGATGCGCTTTTACGCCCACGCGTGCATCGAGATTCTCGCTGGAGGAACACGCATCTTCACCGACCCCTGGCTTCAAGGCCCGGCGTTTCTCCGCGGATGGTGGCTTACCCAAGAGCCCCCCAAAGATTGGCTCGCCCGACTCAGCAGCAGCGACGGAATCTACATCAGCCACAGCCACTCAGACCACTTGAACCCGCCGACGCTTCGTGCATTGCGGGATGTTCGCCCGGACATTCCCATCTACGTTCCCGCATTCGAAAGCGGCTCATGCAGGCGCGAGCTCTCTGCGCTGGGTCTGCACAACGTTCGAGCGTGTCCCTTCGAGCAGTGGGTCTCGCTGCCGGGCGGGCTTCGCATGATGCCGCTGCAAGATCAAACCGAGCGCGACGACAGCGCGGTGCTCTTCGAATACCGAGGCAGGCGCATCTTCAACACCGTCGATTGCCACAATCTAGGAACCGACCTGCCGAGCCCTGTCGATGTATTGCTCACGCAGTTCGCCGGGGGCGCCAGCGGGTTTCCCGTATGTTTTGGCGAACTGCTCGGCGACGAAGGAATCGAGCGCCTGGTTCATCGCAATCGCGTGTCGGCACGACGCCAGGTGCTCGAATGGGTTCGCGCGTGTGCGCCGTCGGTGTACGTGCCGTTCGCCGGCTACTTTTCTGAACAGCATCCCGCCGACGCAGAGATTCGCGCCATCAATCAGAAAAACACTCCCGAAGAGGTTTGCGCTGAAGTCGAACGCGAATTCGCGGCCGTACATACATGGCTTCCGCAGCCCGGCGCAACGCTCGACCTCGCCGAAATCGGAACAACGCCGCGCGCGCCGTCTCACCAAGCGGACATCGCCGACGCCGTGTCACCACAAGCTCGCGACGGTGATTCGGTTCGCGAAGCCCACGCTGACATGAATGGCTGGCTCGCCGAAATCGAAGCCGACGCGAGCTTCCCGCCGCTCCAAACCCTCGCCGGCGTGCAGTCCTATTTCGATTGGGCTGGCTACCGGGGCGACCTCGTGCTCCATGTCGTAGAAACAAGCGACGACTTTGAGCACGCGCATCGATCGTTTTTCGTCGACTTTCGCACCGGCCAAGTGCGCGACACCTCGCCAACACATCGGGCTCCGTACTTGCGCATGAAAGTGCGTCGCGCGGTCTTCCGTCACGTGATGCGCCGCCGGCTTCCGTGGGAAGAAATCATCATTGGGTTTCAAGCCCGCTTCTACCGCGACCCCGACATCTACCATTGGGACTTCTGGAACCACGTCCAAAACCACCTTCCAGACAAGGCATTGCCATGGGAAACGCGAAGCGCCGCATAGAGCCAATCGACACCAACGAACAAACCACGTGGGACGCCTACAACCACTTGCTCGGCGGTCCCGACATCGAACGCCTTCGCAAAATGTTTACACGCTACGAGCTCTTCCGCCGCACCATCAGCCTGCCCGGAGATATCGTCGAAGCAGGCGTATTTAAGGGGACAGGCCTGCTCTTCTGGCTCAAACTCCTGCACATTCATTGCCCCGGCTCGCTGAAACGCGTCGTCGGCTTCGATCTCTTCGGAGGTTTTGAGCAAAGCGCGTCAGACCACGAGAAATCATCGGTCCGCGCGCTCATCGACGAATGCAACTTCGCTGGGACCACGCCCCAAGCCATCTGCTCGATGGTCGAACGAACCGGCATCGATCCGTCTCGCTGTGACCTCGTCGCCGGCGACATTGCCTCCACCGCGCCACGCTACCTCGAGAAGAGCCCTGGCTTCCGCATCAGCCTCCTCAACCTCGACCTCGACCTCGGGCGCCCCACCCGCGCCGCGCTCGAAGCCTTCTGGCCTCGCATGGTTCGCGGCGGCATCGTCGTCTTCGATGAATACGCCGTACCGAAATGGACCGCGAGCCAAGGCATCGACGACTGGCTCGAAACGAACCAGCTCACCCTGCAAACACTCCCCTGGGGTCGCTCTCCCACCGCGTTTGTGGTGAAGCCCTAACCGAGCGGCCGTACGCGGCAGGTCGACACTCGCTGACTTCGACGACCGCGTACTTCGACGCCCACTTCGTTCGACACCCACTAGTTCGACACCTACTAATTCGACAAGGTGGAGGCGTATTCGCATGGGTGACGGGGCGCAAAGATCACGACTGCAGCACTCCGGATTTCTGTGACCGGGGTCGTATGATGAATCTTGCCGCCACGGAACACCATGACCTTGCCGGGCATAGCTTCTCGCCAGGTTTTCTTGATGTCGGCCGGATCGGCACCTATCTGGGCCGCCAAACGCTCCGGCTCGATCTTCTTGAGCGCTGGATAGCCTTTCGTGCCGTCAAAGTAGTTATGTTTGTCGATGAACCAGGTCGCTTGTACTGGACCTCCAGAGCCGTCACCGAGATCTTCGTACAACGCAAACACTCCAGAAATTACTTGTTCTGCGTCGAAGCCTTTGTTGTCGACATGTGCCGTGGTGCCCCCGCTGGCGATATTGAGGAGCAAGTAACCTCGTTGCGACACCAAAGTTTCCTGCTTCGGACCGACTCGATGGGGCAGGCGATTCAACTGGTCCGACAAGCGATCGACCACGCAAGAGAGCCAATCCTCAAACGCGATGCCTGCACGCGATATGTGAATCGTGTGGCGGTTTGGCTTGTATGATTCGAGATCTGAGGTCGGCAGCAGTCCAACCAAAGGGTCGCCTCCGAACGACCAAAACCCGCGAATGGCAGCGGCGTATAGAGGATCACCCAAGAGCCCGAATATCGCGCGATGGTTCCGGAACCACCACTGGTCTGACCACAGTGCTGTAACTCCACCGCTCGGAGGATTTCGAAAAATCACTCCGGTTTGGTCAAACTGCTTCGCCTCCGCCACCGAGACCTTGCACTCGTGGGCCGGATTCCATTGTGGCTTCGTCTGTGATGCCTCAGTCTGCTTGGAAACAGGCTCAGCGGGTCTCGCGGAACCGACCGACTCGCAACTCACCAAAAGCAGAACGAGCCATCCGACGAAGGCGAATCTACGAAACATCATTCTCGCGCGAGCGCAGCTAGCATGCTCAGGTCAACGAGAGAAGGAAAGAACTAGTTCGCCGTTGGCGGGCAACCTCGAGGCGTATAGATGACGACAGTGCGTCGAAACCGGAGGTATTTCAACCAGCCGCCCCGCGGTACAACGCCCCGACCGGTAGGTAATCAAAGTCATCGAGCGTGGTGTATCGAAAGTGCGGGAATTTCGCTCTGAGCAACGTCGTTTTGCCCGCGCGACGTGGACCCAACACCAACGAGCTACCCAACACCAACGAGCTACGTCGAGGAATATCGATCCATCGACTAAACACGCTTACAAAACATCCTGGATATTTTGTAAGTCAACATTAAACACACGCTCTATGCGCCTCTATGCGCGTGGCCTGTTGCGTTTGGCATGATCTATGCTTGAACCACCGACATCCTCGGCCACACGATCGCCCCACCACATTGTCGTCTCATGTGCAATCGCCTCTATGAAGAGCGCTTTCGCGCGCTTCTCATCATCGTTTCGTTGTTCGTCGCCGCCTGTGCAGCGTCCCCCGCGGGCGACGACCAAGCGGCGGAACAGAAGCAAACGCAAAACGGACGCCGAGGCTGCTTTGACGTAACGCCACTGCTCATGCCGAGCGGCTATCCTTGCCGGCCAGCCCGCGGAATCGACGTCTTGCACACGATGCTTTCGTTAGGCGAGGAAAGCTCCGAGTTTGCGATTCGAACTGGCTACGCTCGTGGCGGCAGCGTCAATCAGCTGATCAATCGAAATTTTCTCGAACCGATTGCCGAAACGACTCTAAAGGACAACATCGCGCTGCAGTCGTGTTTGAGTCGGGTATTCTTGCTTCCTATTCCGATGGAGGTTCGGTCGGCCCCCCGCATCGCGCACTCGAAGATCAACAAGAACCTCAATCACTATATTTCTGTTGCTGATGTGGACAGCATAAGAGCCTTGTTCCCGTCCAGTGCCTTTTATGAGTTTACGAATATAGTGTCACCTCGTCACGTGATGTCGAAGCACGCGCTCGCTCACTGGATCGGAGCGGAACCTTCGACCATCACGGCCTGGCACCCGCCTCAAAACTTTAAGATCAAGGCTGCCGAATATGTGCAAAAACTCGCTTGGCTGCTTCTTCTTCGAAGATCGGTCGCCCGTTTCATCGCGTCGACGGTAGCGAGCAAGACTCAACCGTCGGCGGCGCCGCCCGTTGACAAAAGCACACGAGTGTCCGTCGCGTTTGTCGCGATCATCGATTTCTTCCTTCGCACACGAGACACCGGGCTCACAGAGCTCGATATTCGTCAGTTTGGTGAGCGATGGAGCAAGCGAGGCTTGGTCCTGACAGACTATGATTTTCGCTACGGGAGCAAAGAGGTTTCACAGTACCGCTCATGGGAAGGCTGGCCCGGAGACCTGGTGAAACGTTCGCAAGCGACTTGGAAACGATCGCTTCAGCAGCAGAAGGCCACGGTGAATATCCTTCACGAAGACACGCTTCGCGCTATCGGGATGTCGCGACGCCAACGTTGACCTCAGATTTCTTGGGTATGAAGGAAGTCGTCGGCAAAATTTTGCGCGTGGATCGCGAACTGAAATCATTCGCCGACTTCGAAGATTCACTTGCTATTCCAGCAGCGCCGGCAACCGACGAAGCCATCCAAGAGTTGAGGCGTCTACTGAACCGGCCGATTCCTCCGTCGTACGTCCAGTTGCTTCGCCTGCACGACGGCATCGAAAACTTCTATTGGGTGGAAGAAGATCTCGTCTCCACCACGTTTCGTCGCGAGTACCCGGACTACGCGGCGCACTGGGAGCCGCCGGATTTCGATTTCTTTGTTATTGGCGACGATTGGGAAGCTGTCGCGTTCGACATGAGTACCCAACGAGACGACGGGGAGATGGAGGTCGTCGAATTTCTCAGAAACGTCGAGCGTCATCGATGGTCTTCGCTGAGTGATTTTCTCCGCGGCTACCTGGAGCGAATGGAAGACCGGTTGATCAAAGAGAGGGCGGATCGTGCCCTGCTAGACGACGATGATGACTGACCCTGAAGGAACAACTGAAAACCCTTTCGTCCTTGTGAGCGAACACGGCGAGCCCATTCTGCAGCTAAAACTCTAGCTCGTGCTGTACCTGGACTACGCTCCCGGCCCCAAACGCGCCCGTCGTATCCACGACCTGTATATGGCTCACTACGGAACCCATATTCGATGGTTTCAATCGACAGGATCGCCGGGGCCCCAGCAGCCCTGGAACGCGAACGCGCGAGCTACCTTCGAAACGTCCCTGCTGCCACAGATTCAACAAAAAGCCGATTGGGGATACGGCTTCGCAGACGGGAAGACAATCGACTACCACCTATTTATGTTTCATGGCTACCGCCCTGCCTCGCAGCCGAACAAAGCGAGCTTTTTCCGGTTTGAATGGCCCTGGAACACTCCGAAAAGCGAAATCTTCGACTTCGCGAGCTGTGCCGCAGACGAAGTGCCGTTTTTGAGCGGAACCGCGGGATACATCCTCAGCGCGAAACCGTTCAACATCGACGCGTACAATCGCATGTTCGCGTTGTGCATGCGCTATTGGGGCATCGAGGCTTGGAACCTGGACGAAACGGTCAATCACGTACGCAACGGGTACAAAATTGGCATCAAATTTGCTTAATTGCTGAGCGATGATGCGTTGGTCCCCACTTCTGCCAGCATGCGTTCTCCACGTGATGTTTTTGCCGGGAGGATGCGCTGCCACGAGCGTCGCGGGAGAACGGCAGGCCGACAAGGCGTTGATCAATCGATCTTCGATGCGGTGGCCTTCAACCTCGATTCCGGTCTGCTTTGCGAACCCCTCTTGGACGCTCAAAGACCGTCCCCCGGAACAAGGCGAGCCACTTCCCGAAGATATCGTCGTCGCCGCGCTTCGACATGAGTTCAATGGCAAAACGAATATCGAGCTCACAGGATTCGAGCCTTGTAGCGACTATGGGCCAGGCATTGAAATCGCCTGGGTCAACGAACTGCGCCCCTCAGGCGGTTATGGACCTTCCATCGATGGACGACCAACGCTCGTGCATCTCGCATACGATTTCAGCAAGCAATCCCGAAAAGACTGGCTAACAGAATACTGCCCAAGAGATCGCCATACCACAAACGCATGCATCGAACTATCGGCGCTGCACGAGTTCATGCATGTTGTTGCGCTGTCGCTTCACGAGAACGAGCATCCAGATTCCAACTGCTACATCACACCGACCATCGAAGAAAAGTACATCGTCGAAGCCGATGCCTACAAAGACGTCGTTCGTTCCCCAACGACGAGTGACGGCTCGGAGAGTATCGCCTCGGACGATCTGGATCGCGATGTCATCCGCATTCGCGGTGAGGACTTTGACGAGCGCTCCGTCATGAACCCGTGCTTCTATCGAAACGTCGTGAAAAACAAAGCGCTCTATGGAGAACGCGACCACGTCTTCGCCCTTAGCGAAGGCGACGTTCGTCACGTCAACTGGATGTATCCAAGCGCGGGATCGGCTCAAGACGGAGATCCATCATCGTGCGGCAACAAACGATGTGAGCCTGGCGAAACCTCCCAGACCTGTCCAGACGATTGCCAATGGCCCCAAAGACCGCCCACCACGCGCGGGAACTGGCCGATCCACGAACCGAACAACCGTGGTTCTATAGACGACGCTCTTTAGCGGATACGACGCTCTTTAGCGGATACGACGCTCTTCAGCGGATAAAGAGTTGTGCTGTGAAATCACATTCGCCAGGTCGTCGTTTTGAACCGGGGTGTGCCCCTGCACGGGTGAGAACGTCAACCACGCAGACTCAAGAGGTCAACGCGGCGGGCGCCGGCCGTTCTTTCGGCTCGGACGCATCTTGGTGCAAGACTTCGCCGACCACGCGATCGGTGACATCCGACAAATACGCGTGCAGCGTGTCACTCAGTTGCTCGAACTCCGGCCACAGTACTTGGTCGACAAGCTGTTTTGAGACATGCGCCATCACGGTGGTGCGGCGTTGTCCCCGGTACCGGTAAGGCTCGATTCCGTAGCGCCGGAGCAAAGCCAAGAACACTTTTCGCGACCACACGTCGCTCATCGTGAATCGGTATTCCTGGGGCGGGTCGGTATTGGCGAACTCCTTCAGTCGAGCTTCAATGCGCTCCTTGGCGCGCTCCGCAGCCACTCGTTCGCCGTCGGTTGTCGCCCCGGCGTGGAGCGCTTCGATCCGGCGAAGTTTCTCTACGAGCTTTTCTTCTTCAAAACGCATTCGTACGCACTGTCCAGCGGGACGTAGCCTACAGCGCGTTGCGTGCTAGAGCAAAACCGTGATTCGATATATACCGCTCTCGGGACTCGTCATGACGGCGCAAGCGCTGAGCACGACGATATTGGTCGCGTCATTGATCGGATGCGGCGGCTCTGAGCTGCCGCCACCTCGCGCCACGGCCGGCGAGACCTCGAGCCCTACCTCAGCAACACAGATCAACACGCCTACGCGCTCGGAACCATCCGGTCACGCAAGCGAGCAGGCATCGGCGACCGACCCCATCCGCCAGTCGATGTCCCGGCTCTACAAGAAATGCGAACTGGTTCGCGCAGAGCTCGAGCACACCGCGCGGCGCGCGCAACGTCGCGAACGAGGCGCGCGCGCGGCAGCGGCGTTGTCTCCGGCCTCCGAATCCCCAGACCCCGGCGCCGATAGCCCGCTACGCCAGCGCAACGCCAAAAAGCGTTATTCAGCAAAACAGCGCATCCAGCGCATCAACCAGGGAATCGACGACCTCGACGCATTCCTTTTCTCCAACCCAAACTCCGAAGACTGGAGCGAAGACAAGCAGGACACGTGGAAACGGCTGTATGCGCGCCTCGATGCGCGATGCAGCGAGTAGCTAGGAACCGAAGGCCATCGGAATGAACCTACGTCAATCCAATTTCTTCATCGGTGTCGACGTTGGCACCGGAAGCGCTCGAGCTGGGGTATTCGATCGGGCGGGGCGCGGCCTCGGGTTTGGAAGTCACGCGATTGAGCTTTGGCGTCCTGCGGACGATTTTGTCGAGCAATCGTCGGAGAACATCTGGAGCGCGTGCGGCGCGGCCATCCGAGCGGCGATGAGCGAGGCGGGGGCTGCACCGAAGCGCGTTTCGGGGATTGCGTTTGATGCCGCGTGCTCGCTGGTCGCACTCGACGCGCAGGACCGACCCGTATCCATCAGTCCCACCGGCCGCGACGAGCAAAATGTCATCGTGTGGATGGACCATCGCGCCGCCGCGCAGGCCGATCGAATCAACGGCGGCGAGCACGCCGTGCTTCGCTATGTGGGCGGGAAGATATCGCCAGAAATGCAGGTCCCGAAGATTCTTTGGCTCAAGGAGCATCTGCGCAAAAGTTTTGACCGCACCGCGCACTTCTTCGACCTTGCGGATTTCCTGACCTACCGCGCCACCGGTATGGATGCCCGGTCGCGATGCACGGTGACATGCAAATGGACATATCGCCCCCGCGTGGAGTCGAGCGCCGAAACGAAACAGCCTGTCGCCGAAGGATGGGACGAAGACTTTTTTCAGCGCGTGGGTCTCGCAGACTTGGCTGAAGAACGCTTCGCGCGCATCGGCCAGCGCGTCTTGCCTCTCGGCAGCTGCGCGGGTCAACTCACGCCAGCCAGCGCAAACGAACTGAGGCTTGCTGAAGGAATCGCGGTCGGCACGGGCATCATCGATGCGCATGCGGGCGGTCTTGGCATGCTCGGCATGCCGCTCGAAGGCGCACCCGACTTGCCTGGGGCGCTCAATCATCGCGTGGCGTTGATTGGTGGCACATCGAGCTGTCACATGGCGGTCTCGTCCGCGCCGCGGTTCATCGAAGGAGTATGGGGCCCCTACCGAGGCGCGATGGTGCCGGGCACCTGGCTGAACGAAGGCGGCCAATCCGCCACCGGCGCCCTTATCGACCATACCATCGACTCCCATGTGCGCGGCGCCGAACTCGCGTGCGACGCCGAAGCCCGCGGTACCACCGTGTACGCGCTGCTCAACGAAAGGCTCGACCGCTTGGTCGACGCGCACCCGTCGATCGACGTTCCCGCCGAGCTCACGCGCGACCTCCACGTATTGCCCGACCATCACGGCAACCGCAGCCCTCGCGCCGACGCAAGCCTACGCGGCGCGGTCACGGGCCTGAGCCTGACCGACAACATCGATTCGCTCGCTCTGCTCTACCTCGCCACCATTCAAGCCATCGCCCACGGCACGCGCCACATCATCGACACGCTGAACCACCATGGCTACGAGATCGACACGATCCTCGCCTGCGGAGGCGACACCAAAAACTCCGTGTTCATTCGCGAACACGCCGACATCACCGGCTGCCGCGTCATCATCCCGCGCGAACCCGAATCCGTACTGCTCGGCGCAGCCATGCTCGCCGCGGCGGCCACCGAAGAATCATCCCTTGCCGATGCGATGACCTCGATGAGCGCCCCCGACCGAATCCACGAGCCGACAGGCGGCAACCTGCGCGCCTACCATGAGAAAAAACACCGCGTGTTCCACCAAATGCACGAAGACTCAATGCGCTACCGACAACTGATGCGCTGACATACGCCGGACTACCGCAGATTGGATGCGTGCACCAGCCACCCTCAGTCTGACCGGCTCCTCGGCGGAGGTCACGAGCAACCTTTCAAAGCCGGTTGACCCGTGCTACGTCGGGCCACCACGAGTCGTTTCTCATCACCCGCGGAGTTATTGGGTTGCGATTTCTTCATGCCGTTCCGTTGTTCGTTGTCGTAGGTTGCGCGGCCGATGTCGTCGACGAAGGCGCCCAGTTCGAGAAGCAGGTGCCTGCCGATCGAAACTTCCCGCGATGCTCGTTCCATGACATCAATCATACGTATACGTATACGATCGTCGTTCCGCCGGTCCGTCGGTCTACCGCCGAGTCGGCGGGATGGGTTCGGTTCTGGACGACTGACGCGGAGGTCGAAGTCCGTTGGGTGGGAACGAAGCCTGGACGCACGACGGTGAAGTTGAATCAGTTTAGCAGTCAACCGATGGAGAATCGTCGGGAGTGCTTGCAAAAGGACAATGTTGCGGCATGCGGCAGTCGACCGAAACGCGAGTTCGATGAGTTCCGAGGGGGCCAATCCACACACCATGTTCGAGACACCAGCGGCATCTTTTATTTCGATGACCCTAGTCTCAAAATACCATGGACACGCGACTACAACTTTTACCGCGGCTCGTTTGACGGAGAGGCCGACGACGGCACACCTCAGCAAATGCTCTTGGGTCTGGAAGTGGAGGCTCTTCCGTACCACCATTACTTCATGCGGATTTCGCATTTCTCGAGCAGCACGGGTCCTAGAGGACCTCACGGGCTCCACCTTATTCGAGTCGAAGGCACCTGCATCTACTGAATGAGCCCCAGCGGCGACCGGGTTTCGGCCGCCTCGCAACGCTCATTCACAATATGTCGATGTACCGCCCGATGCGCTCGATCGCTTCGCCGTCGACGGGTCCCCACTTCGGCGGGAGCGAATGGGTCGAGTTCGATTGGGCTTGAGCCGCCGGCGGCCAAATCACGAAGACTCCTTTACATGCTACTTTTGGGTTCAATGAACAAACCGGCTCGCAACGTCACCACCGTCACGGAACGTGGTCAAACCGCGATTCCGGCCAAGCTGCGTCGTCGTCACCACGTTCGCCCGGGAACTCGCCTGGTCTGGGAATCCGTAGGGGAACGAGAATGGCGCGTTCTAATTCGACACGACATTCCTGACGATGCCGACCCGACTCGGATGCTCGGCTTTGCCAAACGCTTCCGTCAGACCTGTACTACCGCAGACTGGATGCGTGAACTTCGCGAAAGCGAAGAAACGTAGGCTCGGGTGAAGCATGTGGGTGATCGACACGTGCGTACTGATCGATGTGCTTGAAGACGACCCGAAGTTCGGCGCGTCGTCGGCGCGATGCCTCGCCTCATGCTTGCAAGAAGGGCTTGCCGTTAGTCCGTGAGCTACGTCGAGATGGCCCCCGCGTTCGATGGCTCCGCCTCGCTACTTCACGAATTCCTGACCGGAATAGGAACCATCATCATCGACTGGAACGACTCGATGACAGAACACGCCTTTTCCGCGTGGCACCGATACATCGCGGCAAAGCGCCACGGATCGACGGCCCAGCGTCCCATCGCCGACCGGATTGATCACGCGCAACGCCAAAGACTTCAGACCGTGGTTTCCACGTCTCGACATTCAAACGCCGGCTACCGAAGACGATATCCCGAACGCGTAGCGTTTCCTGCGGGCTCAACCTTATTCAACTCGAGAGATTCAACTCACGAGCGAATGCTCCGATGAATCGCCTCGCCCGCGGGGACCGAACGTCAACTGGTCGGCGCCATCAAGCCAGACAGCATGAAGGTGGCATTTATTTTGCTTTACCGATTCGGGAAGGAATGAGGAGTACGTGACACGGTACCACGGAGCTGTTTGTTTGATTCTGGCGCTCATGATCGCGGTTCCAAGCTGCGTGGCAGCCCCCCCCGCTTCGGAACACGTCGCCGCGACTGAAAAATTCGTCGGCCCCTGGTGGTTGCTGCTGCTCAAACCAGCCATCGTCGCCATCGGCACGGGACTGCTGCTCACCGGCAGCACCCACAGCCCGAGCGACGCGACGGTCATCATCGACAAGCCGCATTCCAGCAGAATCCTCGACCATGAACGAGAACGCGAGCAAGAGTCCGGCGTCAAATACGACGACAACAGCCCATGCTACCCGGCACAGCGGACTCTATGGCTCGAGGTGAGCTCTGTAGATCCTCTGTTCAGCAGTCCGAACGCACCCGTTCTGGATCTCCCGCTCGTTACCATGATCGCAGCGTCGAGAGACCCAACGTTTGCGGAAACCACGGTCCGCGCTGCTTGTTCGGCAAGGCAACGCGCACTATTTGAGATGTTGAAGACTCCGAAGCTGCGTTTGGAAGCGCTAAATGGCGTCGTGAGATATTACTTCGGCCATATTTCGGCCTCGAGCAACAGTGCCAACACCGACAGATGGGTCAATCGTCTCTCCGACCCCGGCGTCACCGCGGGCCTTCGTGCTCGTTGTCGAAGCGAAGGCCTCGCCGTGGGTAGCGATACGCTGGCCGCGCAGGCCTACTGCGTGGGAGCAGAGCGAGTGAAGGAGGTTTGGCAAACCCCGGTATACCAATCGCATGACCTCCGCGCGTTGGTCCGCCGCATTTATCGCGGCGCGATGTAGTCGGCGCCGAGGGAATCGGCCAGGGAGCTCCGCTAGGTCACAGCGTGTCGATGAACCGGCCGATGCGCTCGATCGTTTCGCCGTCGAGGTACGGCGGGCCATCGAGGGGCATGCGGCCGCCCGTGCCGCCGACGTCGCGATGGGTGCCTTCGATTTTGCGAAAGAGGTAGCTCGATTCTCGATCCCCAGGTTCGATGCGGGAGAGATCCGGCACCGCTTGGGAGGGCACGTTGACAGTCGCGGCTTCGAACATACGCAGGTCTAAGTCGCCGGCGACGCCGATTCGTCCGGGGGTATGGCATCTTGATTTGGCGCAGCTCGTGGTCATCACGGTCTGCACTTCGGCGGCGGTGAATGGGTCGAGTTCGGTGGGGCTCGAGCAACCGGCAGCCAGATACAGTCCCGCTCCGAGGCATATTCTTGCCACCCGCCCAGTGCGGCAAATCAACGAGCCACGCTTCGCTCGCCACGGTTGAGCCGCAAGCTCTTGACAGGTGCACGTATGCGCGCAATTTCCGCTCATGGACAAATCGCCTCCCCCGCCGCCTGGCCCCGCTGCCCCGGCAACCGAAGGCGGACCCCGAAGCCTAAACCGTTACAGCGCCCGCATCACACAAAACAAAGCCCAGGGCGCTTCGCAGGCGATGCTATACGCGACTGGCCTCACCGCCCAAGATATGGGTAAGGCGCAGGTCGGCATTTCGAGCGTTTGGTACGAAGGCAACTCGTGCAACATGCACTTGAACGAGCTCGCCGCCGAAGTGAAGGCCGGCGTCTCCGACGCAGGGCTGGTCGGCTTGCGGTTCAATACCGTCGGCGTGTCCGACGGGATGTCCATGGGCACAGAGGGGATGTCGTTTTCGCTTCAGTCGCGCGATTTGATCGCCGATTCCATCGAAACGGTAATGAGCGCGCAGTGGTACGACGCCAACATTTCGCTGCCCGGATGCGACAAGAATATGCCCGGGTGTCTGATCGCGATGGGCCGCTTGAATCGTCCGGCGCTGATGGTCTACGGCGGCACCATCAAGCCTGGCAAGTGCGCGCGAACGCCCGGGGGGGACGCCGAAAACGTCGACGTAGTGTCGGCGTTTCAGTCCTACGGGGAATACCTCGCGGGCCGCATCGACGACGAGACGCGGCTGCGCATCATTCAGAGCGCCTGCCCGGGACCGGGCGCATGCGGCGGGATGTACACCGCGAACACCATGGCCTGTGCGATCGAAACGCTGGGCATGTCCCTGCCCTATTCGTCGTCGACACCGGCCGAAGACCCCGCCAAGCGCGAAGAATGCCGGCGCGCGGGTGCGGCGATGCGCAACCTGCTCGAGCGCGACCTCAAGCCGCGCGACATCATGACGCGAGAGGCATTCGAAAACGCCATCACCGTGACCATGGTGCTCGGGGGTTCGACCAACGCAGTGCTCCATTTGATTGCGATGGCCCGCTCTGTGAACGTCGACATTACGCTCGACGATTTTCAAACCATCGCCAACCGAACGCCTCTGCTCGCGGATATGAAACCGAGCGGTCGATTCGTGATGAGCGATATCCATCAGGCTGGCGGCACCCCCGCGGTGCTCAAGATGTTGCTGGAACAGGGCATGCTGCACGGCGATTGCATGACCGTCACCGGCAAGACGCTCGCCGAAAATCTACAGGACGCGCCCGCGCTCCGCAGCGGACAAGAAGTCGTGCGAAGCACGGACGCGCCCATCAAATCGACCGGGCATCTCACGATCCTACGCGGCAGCTTGGCCCCCGACGGCGCAGTGGCCAAGATCACGGGTAAAGAGGGCTTGCGATTCGCGGGCCCGGCGAAAGTCTTCGATCAAGAAGAGAGCATGCTCGCGGCGATGGAGCGCGGCGAAATCGAGAAGGGGCAAGTCATCGTCATCCGCTACGAAGGGCCCAAAGGCGGCCCTGGAATGCCGGAGATGCTTTCGCCCACGTCGGTCATCATGGGCGCGGGGCTTGGCCAAGACGTCGCGCTCATTACCGACGGTCGATTCAGCGGCGGATCGCACGGATTCATCATTGGTCACATCACTCCCGAGGCCCAAGAAGGGGGCCCCTTGGCACTGGTGAAAGATGGCGACCTCATTGAAATAGACGCCACGGAACGCTGCATCGATCTGAAGGTAGACGAAGCGGAACTTCGCCAGCGACGAGAATCTTGGTCCCCTCCGCCACTCAAAGCGGCGCGGGGCACCTTGGCGAAGTACATTCGCCTCGTCCGGCCTGCATCTGAAGGCTGTGTAACGGATGAATAGCCCGTGCGACTTAGATTCACGCGACACAGACTCTTGCGACACAGACACTTGCGATACAGGGAAGACCACAACTGAAAGAGCACCGCGACCGACCGGCGGGAAGGTTCGAATACGCGATAGGGGGATGGGACAATGACTTTGCATGCGGCTTTGCCGGCGCCAGCGCGCGCCTTCAATCTCATCACCCGACCCTCGCGCCGATGGATGGTGCCGCTCGATCGATCGTCGACCCTGCATTGGGCAGAGGAAAAAACCGGGCTGACCGAAGCGGGCGATGCGAAGTTTTTCCGGTTTCTGGATACGTCGATCGAAGCGGTGAACGAAAACCGAGACCTTTCCGTCATCGGTCGCCTCGCCGCGCGGCGCGTTTTTCGCCAACACATCACCACCCGACTCCGTGCTCAGGCGTTGCTTCGCGAGCACCCCGAAATTCGAGACGTTCGAATCGAGCGCCCGATCTTCATCGTGGGGCTCTACCGAACCGGCACGACGTTTCTTCATAACCTCATGGCGCTCGACGAAAACCACCGCTCGCCGCGCGCCTGGGAACTCATTCAACCGCTACCCGTACACTCCGCGCCGGACAAAGACTACGCCGAGCGCCACCGCGCCGGGGAGCGCTTCTTCGGGCTTCACCAACGCGTCATGCCCGACATGAAAAACGTGCACTACGTGGGCCCAGACGACCCCGAAGAATGCTTCTTCCTGCTCGAAAACGAATGCGCATCGACGCTGCTCGTCAACACGTTCTACTGCCTGAACTACGGTCGCTGGCTATTCCACCAAGACCTGAGCCATGCCTACGAATCGCTCCGCACCTACTACCAGGTCATGGCGTGGAATAAGGCGCCGGAACAGTGGGTGATGAAATGCCCCTTCCACGCGTGGAACCTCGATGCCTTGCTGCACGCGTTTCCCGACGCGCGCTTTGTATTCACGCATCGCCCAATCAAGAAGGCGCTCCCGAGCGTATGCAGCCTGTCGGCGAAAATCATATCTAAGTTCACCCATTCGTTTGATGTGAACGCGATCGGACGGTTTTGGCTGTCATCGTTTGAAGACGGAATCATTCGCAGCCAGCGCGCACGCAGCCGAATGCCGGAGTCGCGGATTTTCGATCTCCGCTTGGGCGACCTATCGCAAGCGCCAGAGCCAACGCTTCGCAAACTCTATGACCATTTTGATCTGCGGTGGTCGCCGGGGCTGTCGAACGCGATTTCAACGCTTCCCAAAAAGCGCGGGGGACAGACCAGCGGAACTCGCCACGACTACACCCCAGAAGACTTTGGTTTGCGAACCCACGAAATCGACGAGCGGTTCGCGGCCTACGAAGAACGTTTCGGGATTCGCTAGACGCTAGAGCAATGGCCTTTTGCCCTGATCGCGGCTTTCCTCCCCTGCTCGGCCAGCCGAAGTACCCGACGTACGTCGGCTGGCCTGCGCTGCCGGGGCGCTCGCGCTCAGACCAAAATTCCACTGCTCTATGGGATGCACCCCGAGCTGTAATTGACCCATCTGTTCCGGAACGCCGCAGGAAGCGCCGAGGGAGTCCGTACCTGTTTGCGGCTCGTGCAAGCTTGGGGCTGACGTCGCGAGCCTAGAAAGCAAACAAACCTGCGGGAAGACGCATCTGACACCGACACAGACGCCGACGCCGAATCAGATGCTGAACCAGATTCTGCGTCCGCATCTGCATCGGAATCGGGATCTCCCTCGGCGTCTGATTCTGAATCAGCATCGGCGTCTGCGTCAGCCTCAGAATCATATCCCGCCTCTGGGTCGGGCTCGGCTTCGGCGCTCGCTTCGACTTCAGTTTTCGTGAGAGTCGTCTGCGCCCGTGGCGTTTTGGATGGCGGCGAGGAGTCGGTCTGCGGCGACGGGTTTTTGGAGGGTTCCCGCGAGCTTTGCGCCCTTGAACCGCGTTAGGAGCTCTCCTTCACTGAAACCGCTCATCAGGACTACGGGAATGTGTTCGCTGATGCCGCGGAGCTCTTCAAGAACTTCTTCTCCGCTGCGTTTGGGCATGCTGACATCAAGGAGCACGCAGTCGAACGATTGCGTTTGCTCGCGGAAGACATCGACCGCCTGCTGACCATCGGCTGCTTCGACGACATCGAAGCCGTGGTGCTTGAGTCGGCGGGACAAGATGGCGCGAAGCGGCGCTTCGTCATCGACAACGAGGACGCGTGCGCGAGCCGAGGCGGCCGCGATTGCCGCGATGGATTCGCGCTTCTTGGCCGTGGGGATGGTCGGGAGCGCAATGGTGAAGGTGGTCCCTTCGCCCTTTTTGCTGTCGAGCTGAATCACACCGCAATGTTTGGCGATGATGCCTTTGGCGGCGGACAGACCTAAGCCGCGACCGGTGAACTTGGTGGTAAAAAACGGATCAAAGATTCGCGCGATGGTTTCCGCATCCATGCCCGAACCCGTGTCGCGCACGGTGATCCGGACGTATTCTCCAGCGGGAAGGTCAGCTTGCGGATCGAGTCGCCGGAGCGCTTTTGTGTCGTAGTAGGCGAGTTCGGAACCGACGACGATTTGGCCTTCGCCGTCGTTGAGCGCGTCGGCGGCGTTGGTCACGAGGTTCATGACTACTTGAAGAAGCTGATTCTCGTCGCCCTCGACGTATATCGGGCTGTCATGCAGCGAATACTCGAGCGTAGCTTTTTTGGGCACCGCAGCGAACACCAGACAGCTTAGTTCACGAATGAGCGCGCCGACTTCGATGCGCGATGTTTTGAGCGAGCCACGACCCGCGTAGGCGAGCATTTGCTGGCAGAACTCGCCCGCGCGCCGGCTTGCTTCGATGATGCTGCTCAGCATCTCGACGACTTCCGATTCTGGAGGGACAACCTCGGAAGCGAACTCTGCGTTGGCGAGGATCGTTGCGAGTACGTTGTTGAAGTCGTGCGCGACGCCTCCGGCCAGTACGCCCAATGCTTCCATTTTTGCCGCTTGTCGGAGCTGCTCTTCGAGCTCGAGTTCGCGCTTTCGTTTTTCGCGCAGCGCCTCCTCGGCGCGACCTCGTTCCACCGCGAGACCGGTCATGCGCGCAGCCGCGCGAAGTCGCCCCAGCTGTTCGTCGGTTGGGGTGCGGGGTTCGGGGGCATAGAGCGCGAGGGCTCCGAGCACGTTGCCGCTGGTGCTCACGAAGGGGTGGGACCAGCATGCCGCGACGCCGGCTTTCTCGGCGAGTACGGCGAATGGTCTCCAGAGGGGGTCGGCTTGGATGTCCTCCACGATGACGGGAACGTTCCAGTAGATGGCGGTGCCACACGAACCCACCGTGGGCCCTACTGCGTAGCCGTCGATGGCCGCATTGTATTCGTCGGGCAAGCTCGGACCCGCACCACTCACGAAGCGTCCGTCCGAAACGAGCAAGATAGAACACTTGTACCCAGGATTCTGCTCCTCCACGATTCGCGCAATCATCTCGAGTGTGCCGCGAACCGTGGCTTCCTCTTTGCTGCCTGCCCCCGGAAACTCGGTGTGCTTGGTGCGTCGAGCGAATCGCCCGAGCACCATGGATTCGTTTTCTTGCTCGGTGATTTGAATGTCGATCGGAACCAGCGACCCGTCGCGCGTTCGATGGCGGACCCGGCAGCGTCCCTCGCCGTCGTTGATCGCTGCTTGGACGAGCGCATGGTCTTCCGGGTCAACCCAGTGGAGAAAATGTTCCGTGGCGAGCTCCGTCGCGTCGTAGCCGGTTCGGTCGCGAAATGCGGGGTTTGTGCGTACGAATCCGCCTGCATTCGCGGCCCGAACGATCATCGGCGGATTGACCGATTCGCCCGCACCTTCGTACACGGTGGAGACAGAATTCGTCGCCGCGGGCGCCTGAATAGATGTCATGAAGCAATTATCGGCGGATTGTCGTTTTCTTTTAGAGACTTGCTACTCTAGTTGGCTACGTTGTGAAAAGAGTCCAAACCGGCTGTTGGCGGAGATTGTTGGTTCGGTGGACGGCGCCGGCGGTTGTCGTGTTGGGTGCCGCATGCAGCGACGCTCAGCAATCGCCATCTTCAGCACCCCCTGCGCCTGAGAATCGCTCAGGGGACGGATCCACCGGGCAGCCATCGCCCGAGGATCGCTCGGCGGATGACCTGGGCGCGGCGGGCGAAGTTCTGCGATCGATAGACCGTTCGGTTCTGTTGCTGATCGGTGAGGACGCTGCGCGGGCGAGCACCGCCAGCGGGATTCCAACGGACGACCGGGGTCTCATCGGACGGAATCAGCAGTGGGGCGAGATGTATTCAGCCCGCTTCCAACTCGGCGCTGGCCTGGCGCTCCGAATGTCTCTCGCGCTGGACGATCTCCCGCGGGCTACCTCAGCGTGGTTGGCGATCGAAGCGGGTGTTTCTTCTATCGAAGAGAGCGGTCGTTTGCCGAGCAGCGCGCCCGATGAAGTGTTGATGGGGCGCGTGCCGAGCGAGGCTGACGTGGCGAGCGGGGCGGCGTTTTTTCTGGGCGACGCATGCGCGGCGGTGCTCGCCTTGAGCACATTTGGTGACGCGGAATCAGTGGCATCGACCGAGCGCCGCGACGCAGTAGTCGAAAAGCTCGGGCGCGCAGTCGCCTGGCTGATGACCCAGCGAGAGCAGCTTGAACGAGTGGATGCGCGCGCGCCGAATCGTCTTTTTCACGATGCGACCGCCTATCAGGCGTGCGGAGAGCTTGTGGACAACTCCGCCGCGAAAGAGCTCGCCACCGTGTTCGCCGACCTCGCTCGCGTCCAATATGATTCCGCGGGGTTCTTCGTCGAACGGAACGGTTCCGATACGAACTACCAAGCAGTCAATGTCGTGCAGGCGATCGAGTTGATTCTGGCGGGACACCGCACGCACGAAACCGAATTGCGCGTTCAAATCGCTGAGGCGACCGAGTGGATGGCGACCAAAACAGATTCTACGGGAGCCGTGGATTCGAGTGACAACACGCGTAGCTGCGGCGGCTGCGAAGTCTTTTTACCCGGAGATCCACCCAAACAACTAGGGCCCACGGTGTGGCTGCGAGGGCTTAGCTACGGCGCCGTCTTCGAGGACCGCGAATCCGTTAGAAACGCGGTCCCTCGCTTTATTCGCTGGGTCGAATCTGACCCAAGCACGTCATGCTACGGACGCGACTCGACCGGCGCGCTGCAGCCGCAGGATCCGTCGACGCTTTGTTCTTAGCGCTGGGGGACCCTAGCGTTTGGGTCCCTGCGTTCGGTCTCTGGCGCCGTAAATCGGCTACTGGGGTTTGGTCGCTACGACGAAGGCTGTTGTTTTGCTTGCGCCCACGTCCAAGGTGGAGGCGTTGGCGAATCCTGCGTGCTGCATTTCCTCGAGCAGTTCTGCGACGCGAATTCGCCAGACGGCGGGCGCTTTTCCGAACCAGCGCATGACTGCGATCATGATTCCGTAGGGTACGAGGGAGTCTCCGAGGCAGGGGGTTGAGGAAACGAAGACGCCTCCAGGTTTGAGGAGCGAGAAGATTTGGTCGAGGGTGGCGCTTCGACGTTTGATGAGATGGATCACGTTGTAGGCGCAGATCATATCGAATCCGCCGCCTTGGACCGACGCGAAGTCAGGCATCGCGCCAGAGCGTTGAAGTGTGGGCGCATCATCGAGCGTCGCGTTGTGGAAGGCGACGTTTTCGACGTGCTGAGTTTGCGCTTTTTGGTTCGCGATACGGATCATTTCGCTCGAGAGATCGAGGGCGTGTACCTGAGAGACGCGCGGCGCGAGTTCGAGGGCGAGGGAGCCGGTGCCGCAGCCGATATCGAGCACGACGTCGGTAGGTCGAAGGCGCGCTTTGGTGAGTTCTAGCTTTCGTTCGTATGCCGCGACGTTGGATACGGGCTTTTTGGCGTATCGCTCGGCGATGCCGTTCCAGAACTGAATGTCGGTATTCGTCATGGGTTGTCCTTTTCTCGTGGGCGCGTGGTCGCCTGTTTTAGATGTGTACGGTGAAACCTGGCGGCGTGCGCGGTGTGAATTTGGGACGCTGGGGCGCGCGTTTGGTCCACAGCCTCAGACGCTCGCGGGAGAATCACCTCGAAACAGCGATTCGCGGCGTTGCAACGCGCGGCTGATGGATTGGCGGACGGATTGAAAACGCGCGGTGTCGCGGAGGTCGGGATGGCAAAGCAGCCAGAGGTCCGCGAGGTGACGAATATCCGGTTTTTCGAGTCTTCGGAGCGCGGGGTCTCTATCGCCCACGTAGCAGGGCAGAGTTGCGATGCCCATTCCCTCGCGAACCGCCTGGGTCATCAGCGCGAGCGAGGAGAACGCGCCCCACGGCGGCACATCGGGATAGCTCGAGGCCGCGATTAAGAGCTCGACATGCTTGCGTTCGTCGAACGCGATCCAGCGCGGCGATGTGCCCTTTCGTTCAGGGTCGAGACGTTCGGCGTGAGCCATGGCTACGTAGTTCGCGCACACCACAGGTACAAGTCGACGACCAATCAAGTGTTCGGGCGGCATCGCGCCCGCAGCCAGCGTGCGCACGGCGATGTCGGCTTCGCGCTTCGAGAGATCGAACGACCGACTATCGTTCGTGATGCAGATTTCGATATCGGGGTAGGTGCGGCAGAAGCTGGCGAGCTCCTCAATCATGATCTCCGAGACGTATTCGTCGCAACAGGTGAGCGAAACCGCGCCGGAAAGTCGTTCGTCCTGTCCTACGACGCCGCGTTCAAGAGCGGACATTTCCCGCTCGATGCGCTCCGCGCCGGGCAGCATATCGCGCCCCGCGTCGGTTAGCGTGTAGCCATCGCGGGTTCGATCAAAGAGCCGGGTGGCAAGCTGCGCTTCGAGCGCTTCGACCCGCCGCGCTACGGTGGAATGGCTTACGCCGAGCGATGCTCCAGCCGCGCGCACCGAACCCAGGCGGGCTAGGGCGAGTACGTATCGAACGTCGTTCCAATCCATGGCCTTAGAATATCGCACTGGCGACGAAGGAGAGTCGAATCCGCGGCATTCGACGCCTTCATGGGTGAACAGGCACCAATATTGCTTGCTCACGCATCATGGGTTGTGCTGTCCCCATGGCTCGTGTTTCGTTCCGCGTCGTCGTGTTGGCAGGAGTGGTTTCGGTCGGAGCGTGCGCCGCCACCTCGGAGGTGAATGAACCTCAAACCGGCAAATTAATCGGGCGCTTTGCAAAGCGGTGGCCAAAGCCGGCGATTCCGGTTTGCTTTCGGAATCCGTCGTGGACCCACGAGGGGCGACCGGTGGACCATGGCGAGCCCCTCCCCGAGGATGTCGTCGTAGCTGCGCTGAGGCATAACTTCAACGACAGGACGAATGTCACGCTCACTGGGTTTGGGCCGTGCCGTGACAGTGAACCAGGCATTCAAATCATCTGGAACAACGAAGCGCGCCCCGGCACGTGGCTCGGTCCAGCCTCGGATTCAGCGCCAACCTTCGTGTACCTCGCGTTTGATTTCAGCAAGCAACCAAGAAAGGATTGGTTGACTGACCATTGCCCTACGAGTCGGCATACCGAAAACTCGTGCATTGAGGTTTCCGCACTGCACGAGTTTATGCATGTTGTCGCGCTGTCGCTTCACAAGAATAAGCATCCAGAATCAACCTGCGACGTAGAACCGCGAATCGGTGCGGAACATATTGTCGACGCAGCGAACTATCGCGAGGTTTCCAGCGGCTCTTCGAATATGATACGCGGCGGCGAAAGCGCGATTGATGACATAGCGGGGCCCGTACGCGACGCGGTCCAGATTCGCGGCGAGCCCTTTGACGAGCGCTCGCTGATGAACACGTGCTTCTATCAAAACATCGTGAGAAAGAAAGCGCTGCACCACGAGCGCCAGCACATTTTCTCGCTCAGCGAGGGCGACGTTCGCCACGTCAACTGGGTCTACGCAGACGCCGCACCCTCGTCGTGCGGCAACGAGCGATGCGAGGTGGGAGAGACCTCGGACACCTGTCCGCGAGACTGTGTCTGGGCGCCCAGACCTTCCATCGAACGTGGATCCTGGCCCGTCGATGAGCCGTTCAGCCCACTTTCTTTGGTTCAGCACGAGTCGCGAGATCTCCCCAAGAATTGCGAGGAGGATGTCCGCGACTTGGGGCCGATCGCCCAGGCTATCGGCGACGTGGCAGGCGAGATGCCTCGCTGCATGCCGATCGGCGAACCGCAGAAAATACGCATTGATTCGACTCTCGGTGCTGACCACTATCTGCACGTAAACGTTGCGTGCCAGCTTTCCGAGAAGACTGTCAGCCCTGAGAACTTCTCAAATCAAATGAGTGCGAAAGGCTATAACGGATTCGTACTGAATGATTCGATCGTATACGGGGCAAAGACGACTCAACCGTGCAGTGACGACCCCCGCTGAGATTCGCGGGGATCCCGCAGCCATTCCGGCGAGCGATCGAGATCATGAATGACTCCGGTTCCATTTTTTACGCAACTGGTCGAGAGTGATGCCGATAAAGGGGCATGTCCAAGGTCAGACGTTGTTTCGGCGTACATGGTGCGGCTCCAGTGAGATATCTCGTAGTGATTGCGGTGCGTTTCTTTGCCAGCGGGTGTTCGGATATCGCGTGTCCGGATGGGCTTATCGAAACAGACGTCCAGTCATGCGTGGCGCCGATGGCCGATGAGTCAACCCGCTCTGCGCAGCGAGACGCTCAGACGACGGGGGTCGACGAGCGCGACGGGTTTTCGGCGATTTTTCCGTGGAACGGCTATTCGACAGGGAGCGTCCTTGCGGCAGGGAGCTCGGCGAGCGACCCCCTTCGGCCGACGTTTCGTTGGGCCGAAGAGAGCGGCGCAACGTCCTATGAAGTGCAGCTTGCAGACGACTGTTCGGTAGAGGGGTTTCGCGATTGCTCGTTCGAGCGTCCCGTCGTTCAAGAGCAAACCAGCGAAACAGCTTGGGCTCCGTCCGAGCCGTTGCCGGTGCAGTCGACTCCGCCCGTAGGCGCTCGATACTACTGGCGCGTTCGCGCGTGTACCGGGCAATCATGCGGCCCGTGGACCGAGACGCGCTATCTGGATGTGGGCCGGGTGCCAGGAGATTTTAACGGAGATGGCTACACGGACATCGTGGTCGGTGCGCCGCTGCAAGAGACTGATCTGACTGTTCCAGCGGATGAAGACGAGGGGCATGTTTACGTTTACGACGGCTGCGACGAGCACGAGATCCCGGCCACGCCGCAAAAACGGGAAGACCCGCTGCAGGCTCCGGCCAGTTTTTTCGGCGATTCGATCGCGACATGCGACGTCGACGCAGATGGTTTTGCGGATTTGGTGGTGGGGGCCTACGGCGCAGGCGGGCAAGGCAAAGCGCATGTGTTTATGGGCTCACCGGCCGGCGTCTCAGACGCCACGGACCTGACCATCGACAGTCCTGATGCTCAGTCGGCAGGGTGGTTTGGGCGTTCGGTGGGCTGCGTGGGAGACATCAATGGCGACGGTTTTGCCGATGTCGCGATTGGAGCGCCGCTTCTCGACAAAGCGCAGCTTGACGAGGGGCGCGTATTTGTATTTCTCGGCGACGAAACGGGGCTCAACCGGCAGCCGGCGCAAGCCATCGATAGCCCCACGGGCCAGGAAAGCGGCGAGTTTGGCACCGTGATTTCCGGCGGCGGAGACGCCAATGGCGACGGCCTTTCCGATTTTGCCGTCGGGGCGCCTCGCCATCGCGAGATGGCGGACGATGAAGGGCTCGTGTTTGTTTACTTTGGGTCTCGCTCGGGCGCCGCTGCGGTGGAACACATCATCCTGAGCACGCCAGATCACCAGGTCAATGCGCAGTTTGGAGATGGATTAACGCTTTCCGCGGATCTAACGGACGACGGCTTCGCGGATTTGGCAGTGGGAGCGCCGTTCTACAACGGCGGCGCTGTCGCGGAGGGGAATGCGTTCGTGTTCTTTGGTCGTCGAGATGGGTTTTCCGCTGACCCGTCGCGTACGATCGACAGCCCTCGCAACGAAGGGGCTGGAAACTTCGGCTCGGCGATGGCGAGCGGCGACCTCAATGGCGATGGAGTGCCTGATTTGGTGGTGGGCGCGGCGATTCCTACGTTCAGTGCGCTGAACGAAAGGGTGTTCGTCTACTTTGGCGGGTCGACCGGCATCGCTAGTGCCAATGTGACGATGCCGAACGATTCGCTGGAGGTTCCGGGTGGCGATAGCGCGACTCGCTTTGGCGCTTCCGTGGCTACCACGGGAGACGTCAATGGCGACGGGGTGTGGGACCTGCTCGTTGGCGAGCCCGGGTACGACGGAACCAACGCCGACGAAGGGCGCGCGCTGCTGTTTTTCGGGGTCACGGACGGAGAGCTAGACAATGCGGCGGTGCGGTTCGACAATCCGCTCGAGCAGACAGGGGCAAAGTTCGGATTGGAAGTCCGCTAGCCGAGTCGTTTCGCCTGCTGCTGCGCGGGCGACATGCGGTTCAGACGGAAGCGGTCACGATCCACCACGCCGCAGCGAGTTCGATACCGTTTCCGTCGTGCATCGATGCAAGCGTGTCGTGTACGCGGGCTCTTGCTTCGGCGGCGGTTCGTTCGTCGAGGTCGGCGAGCGCGCGAGAAAGCGGGCCTACTTGCAGAAAGAGATCGTTGATTTCTTCGGCCGAGCCTGGGATGGAGAGCGGTTTTCGAATGCTGACCGCGTTGGCGTGAGCGAACCCGGCGTTGCGCATGGCGTCGGTGAGTCGCTTGGGGTCGGCGAAGCGAAATGGACCCGGAACGTCTGCGCCAGGAGGGAACGGAGGCTCGGTTTCGGGAAGCAGCTGTCGAATCGCGTCGACTGGCCACGTGAGCCATGGGTTTTCGCTCGGCGGCTGCCAGCACGCGAATGCGCATCGGCCGCCGGGCTTCAGCGCTCGGGCGATATTGGTGAGCGCGCGTTCCGTATCTTGGAAAAACATGGTGCCAAATCGAGAGAGGGCCACGTCAGACGCCGGCAGTTCGCCTTCTTCGGCATCGAGTTGAAGAAAGCGAGCCTCGTCCCCAGCTCGCTTGCTTGCGTGCTGAACGAGAGGCGCCGAAATGTCTACGCCCACGACTTCTCCGGCGGCGCCTACGCGATCTCGCGCTGCCAGCGAAAGCGCGCCAGCGCCGCAGCCGATGTCGAGCACCCGCTCGCCAGGTGACAAGCGCGCGGCGTCGACAATCGTGACGCTCACCGGAGCCAATGTCGCATCAAGCATTGCTTGGGCCGTGACCCATCGCGGCCCGGCTTCTTCGTTCCAGTACGCGGCCGGGTCTTCCTGCATCGAAATCGCCATGGTCGGGAGGGTAGCAGAGGTCTCACCGACAGCGGTTCGTTGGCGTCTTTGGTGAGGTGGCTCACTCAAGGTCAGTTTTGAGTAGTTCGTGCCGTTAAAGATAGAATATTATAAAATTAACGGCACGGGGGTCTGATTTGGTGACGCTTAGGGGGAGCGCGAGGTGGCTGCGTGCTGCCTTGCTCGCGCAACTGGTTGGTTTGGGAGCATGTGGGGGAGGCGCTTCGACCCCCGCTGCGGGAACGGTTCGCGAAGGCTGCGGGAATGGCGTGGTCGACGGAGACGAGCAGTGCGATGACGCCAACGTCGACAACAACGACGGCTGCTCATCCCAGTGCACGTTCGAGTTTTGCGGCAACCTGCGAAAGGACCGAGGCGAAGATTGTGACGGTGAAACATTTTGTAGCCGCGCTTGCCTCGACCTTAGGGCTCCAAAGAATGATGCCGACGGAGACGGAATCTCCGACGAGGAGGAAGGCGACCGCGATAGTGACGGCGATGGCACGCTCGATCGCGATGATCTCGATTCAGACAACGACGGGATTGAAGACTCCACCGAAGCAGGCGACCGCAGCACGCATACCTTGCCCCTGGACAGCGACGGCGACGGGTTTCCCGACTACCGAGACGACGATTCGGATAACGATGGTCTACCCGATGCCGACGAAGGAATGGCCGATCCCGACTCGGATGGCCTACCGAGCTTTCTCGATTCGGACAGCGATGGGGATGGGATCGAAGATTCAAACGAAGGCGGCGCTGACCTCGACGGCGACGGGGTTCCCAATAGCCTCGACGATGACTCGGACGGCGACGGTCTGACCGATCGCGACGAGGGAGAGCGCGACAGCGACGGCGACGGCATACCCGATTTTCTGGACGCCGACAGCGACGGTGACGGCGTGTCGGATGCCGACGAATCGGACGACGGAACGACGGTGGACAGCGACGGCGATGGCACGCCGGACCATCTTGATCGCGATTCGGACAACGACGGAGTTCCCGACGCCATCGAAGGTCCGGGCGACCTTGATGGCGACGGAATTCGCAACACCATTGACCCCGATTCAGACGGAAACGGTATCGCGGATTCCGAAGAAGGAGCGTTCGACACGGATGGTGACGGAATTCCTGATTTGGTGGATACCGACGCCGATGGCGACGGCATGCTCGACGTCGACGAAATCGGCGGCGACCCCGCCAATCCAATCGACACCGATGGCGACGGCACCCCTGACTACCTCGATACCGATAGCGATTCAGACTATCTGAGCGACGCGGACGAGGTGATTGCAGGAACCGACCCGCGCAACCCAGACAGCGACGCCGACACCGTGCGCGACCTCGAGGATGGCATTGCCGATCGCGATGGGGACGGCGTGATCAACGCGCTGGATACCGATAGTGACGGGGATGGCTATTCGGATGAACTCGAAGCTGGCGATTCCGATCCGTCGACGTTTCCCATCGATACCGATGGCGATGGCCAGCCCGACTTTCTAGATGCCGACAGCGATGCAGATGGGTTGATCGACCGGAACGAAGTCGATTGCCTGATTCCGCTAGGGAGTCGACTCGTGAGCGACGTTGATGGCGACGGGTTTAGCGACCTAAGCGAATTCGTGATTGGTCCGGATGCCGATTCGAGCGGGGTGCCTGATCTATGTGAGCCCGGGGTTGGGGTCCGCGATTTCGTAGAGTTCTATTTTGAGCTGCCAGACGGTGCACCTGAGGCCGACGACGTGCTGCAGTTTGCGCCGCAAGTCCAAAAGGCCGATGTGTTCTTTAGCGTCGACACGACCGGATCGATGTCGGGCGAAATCGCGAACCTTCGTTCGTCGCTCAGCGCGCCGTCCACTGGCATCATCGATAGCACGCGCGCGCGCGTGGCTGATTCATCGTTTGGCGTGGGCCAGTGGCAGGATTTTCCGGCGTGCGGTTTCGGTGGCCAATGCTGCGGGCGCCCGGTCGATGACCTGTGGGAGCTGCTTCAATCGCCCACCGCTGACGCTGTCGCCGCGCAAGCCGCGGCCGACGCGCTGTCGCTTCGTTACGGCGGCGACGGACCCGAAGCGGGTTACGAATCGTTGTACCAGCTCGCGGTGGGTTCCGGAGCGATGTGGTCGGGCTTTTTCGCCGGTTCGGTCGCTCCGTATGCAGGACCGGGCCGAGGTGGAGTTGGTTTTCGAGAGGGCTCGGTGCCCATCGTGATGCACATCACCGATGCACCGACCCATACCAAAGCGGATTACGATATGTGCACCGACATTCCGGGCGCATCGACCCACACCAAAGAGGAAGCCTTCACCGCGCTTCGTGGGCTCGGGGCTCGGGTCATTTCGGTGCAGAGCGGAACAAGCTCGTTTACAGGTGGCCAGCTTCTCGAAATCTCCAGCGAGACGGATGCGGTGGTCCCGGCCTGCGCCTTCAAGACCGACGCGGTGAACTGGCGTTGCGGGGTCGACCGCTGTTGCACCGGAAACGGCGGCGCGGCGGAAGACCCCGACGCGGACAACCAATGCACGCTGAAGTACACGATTTCGTCGAATGGCTCGGGCCTCGGCGATGCGGTGGTCGACGGTATCGATGCGATTCTCAAGTACGGTCGCTTCGATGTGATCACACGCTGGCGCGACGATGGGGACGCGGGGACGATCGATACCTCCTGTTTTATCCAGCGCATCGAAACACGGACGTATATTCCGCCACCGGCTGAGCCGGAAGCGAGCTGCAACCCAGTGCCCACGCAAGAATCATTTGGCGGCGTGGCATGGAACAACATGTTTCAAGGCTTTGCGACCGGCACGTCGGACCCCGGCCGACCGGGGGCGTCGCTCGAATACACCGTAGTCGCGCAGAACGACGGATGCGTGGCACCCACCCAGGAGGCCCAGATCTTCACCGTGCTGATTGACGTCATGGATGTGGCTACCAGCACGGTGCTCGATACCCAGACGATGACCGTGATCGTTCCGCCCGACATTCCGGAGGAGTTCTGATGAAAGGAAGAAGGATGCGGAACCGCTGGATGATCATGGCCGCGTTGGTTGGTGTCGCTTTCACGTCGGCGTGCAGCTCCTCGACTATGGACGACGATGGGATTGTCGGTTCTCGTCGGGTCGACCTAGACGCCGATTCGATTCCTGATTCGGTAGAAGGCAACGGGGACCCGGATGGAGACGGCGTACCCAATCATCGCGACCGCGACTCGGATGGAGACGGGATTGAAGATATCCTCGAGGCTGGTGACCTGGATCTGGAAACAGATCCCATCGACACTGATTCGGATGGCATCCCGAACTTCCTCGATGACGATTCCGATGGAAACGGCATTCTCGATCGCGACGAAGCGTTTGATGATTTTGATGGCGATGGTCGGCTCGATTCTCAGGACTTGGACGATGACGACGATGGCATTTCGGACCGTGACGAAATCTCCGATGGGCACATCGACTGCGATGCCGACGGGGAGGCTGACCCGCCGGGTTCTCCGTCTGCGCCGCCAGATTGCGATGGCGACGGCCGACCCAACTTCGTCGATCCCGACGGAGACGGAGACTTGATTCTCGACGTTTACGAGGGAACGAATGTCGACACGGACCAAGACAATGTGCCTGATCGTTTCGACCCCGATAGCGACAACGACGGGATTCCTGATCGCGACGAGCACCGCGCGGCGCCGGGGCAGCCTCCGGCGGACGCCGACGAAGACAACATTCCGGATTTTCGCGACCCAGATAGTGACGGAGATGGAGTATCGGATGCCGATGAACGGATCGACGGCACGAGCCCATACCTTACCGATAGCGATGGAGACGGAAGTTCTGATCTGATCGAGAAAGCGGCGGGAACGAACCCTCTGTTTGACGGGGACAACCCGAAGAGCAACGGAGATTTCATTTTCGTGGTGCCGTTTGAGGAGGAGCCCGACCCTGATCGGGACACCCTCGGCTTCCGGACCAATATTCAAGAGGCTGACGTTTACTTCCTGTTTGACCGCACTGGCTCGATGTTGACCGAGGTCAATGCGATGCGCGCGGCAATCGGCTCGATCATTGAAAACCTTACCTGTCGAAGGACGGTCGTCGCTTGCACGACCACGCGGCAGTGCGCGACGGGCGAAGTATGTTCTCAAGATGGCCGGTGCATGGAGGATCCTGAAGTGCGCGGCTGCATTCCCAGTTTTCACACCGGGGCGGGAGTCTACGGCGGGGACCCAAGCGCCGGGTTTGCCTTCGACAACCTCCAGTCGATCGGGCCGGACGGGAGCGCAACCTCGAGCGCGCTGCCTCTCGCGGTCGGCGGCTACGGAACGGATGAGGCGATGTTTGCTTCCGTTCAATGCCTCATGAATCCGGAAAGCTGCCCGATCGCCTACACTTCCCAGTGTTCCGAGACGGGGGTTGGGTGCATGGGTTATCGCGCGGATTCTCAGCGCATTCTCATGCTGATCACCGACGAGGACAACGAGTGGACGAACGCGGGATTCACGGCGGAATCGGCCGCCACGGAGCTGCGCGGTGCTGGCGCGCGATTCATCGGTATCGATGCGGCGAACGGCGGCGCAGGCAATGGAATCGATGACCTGAATGCGCTCGCGACGGAGTCTCTATCGTTCGGTTCAGATGGTCAGCCGCTGGTGCGAAGCGGGGATGGCGCAGATGTGGTGGCTGCCGCAACCGAGGCGATCATCGAACTCGTCACCGCGGTGCCCACCCGGGTCACCATCGATGCGGACGAAGTAGATGCGGGAGCTCTCGATTTTCTCGATTTTCTCGAGGTCAATGTGAGCGGCACGGACATCGATGGTGATGGCATGGTGGACTGCGAGGTATTCGACGCCGGCGAACTCGAGGACACCGATGCGGATTCGCGGAACGATACGTTTTCGTCCGTGGCACCGGGTCGGCGGGTGTGCTGGGATGTGCATCCCAAGATGAACACGACGGTGGCGCCAGCGCGTGATCCACTTCTATTTCAAGCGGTGCTGACGGTTCGAGGCAACGGCGCAGTGCTCGATACGCGCGACGTGTTCTTTTTGATTCCGCCCAAGCCGCCGGAGATTCCCGTTCTGCTCTAGTTTGTTTAGGGTCTGGCACCCAGACCCTCTCGTCGGGGTACAACCCCGCCGATTCACCCAAGCTCCCCCGCCAGGATGCACGTGACCTGGTTACGTGGGTTTGACCTGCTGGGGCCCCGCCGCTTCGCGGTGGGGCGG